>CAZKZZ010000117.1:0-12108 GCA_964557375.1 uncultured Spirochaetales bacterium
AGAGAATACCGGCGGTCGTGCTTCAGTTTCCCTATTCTTTCCATTACACTCCGCCTAACAGACGATACTTGGCTGACCTCTGCAGGACCCTGGAAGGACTTCCCCTCTGTGTCGAGTTCCGCAACAACGAGTGGCTCCATGAGGATGTGTATAACGGGTTGAAAAAGAGGCGGATAGGGTTCGTTGCAACCGACGCTCCTTCCCTGCCCAATCTTCCCGCACCGGTACCGGTAGTAACAGCTGATATCGGCTACCTTCGGTTCCACGGCAGAAATGCCGCCAACTGGTGGGAAGGCGACAACACCACCAGATACGATTATCTCTACTCCGATACGGAGTTGCGCGAGTGGCTCGATAAGATCGTCAAACTGTTGGTCGAAGTAAACATACTCTTCGTGGCTTTCAACAACCACAGAAAAGGGCAGGCTGTTGAAAACAGCCGCCGGCTGAGCGCGTTGCTCGAACAGCGGGGAGTTCAGGTCGCCCGCCCGAAACCCGGCTGAGCCGGGAAGCGGGGCATCAGTGCCGTTCTTCCCCGAGAAACTGGGGAATAGCCGGACGCTTATTTGCTATAAGCCCGCCCGGCATCCAATACACAGGCCGAAAGATGGCCTGGTGTAATCTCTTTGAGCGGCGGCCGCTCTTTTTTGCAGATATCCATAGCGAACGGACACCGAGGATGGAAGTGGCACCCTGCCGGAGGATTAATAGCGCTGGGGATTTCCCCTCTCACCACCTCTTCAGTGCGCCGCAGCTTTGGGTCAGGGACAGGAACTGCTTCTAAAAGCGCTTCCGTATAAGGATGGTGGGGCTGGGAAAACAACTCGTCCTTCGAACCGATTTCAACGATTCGGCCGAGATACATAATGGCGATTCTGTCGCACAGGTACTTTGCCGTGGCGAGATCGTGGGTAATAAAGAGGTAGGTAAGATTAAACTCTTCTTTCAGTTCTTTCATCAATTCGAGAATCAATGCCCGAACGGAGACATCTGCCATTGCTATCGGTTCATCGGCGACAATGAAGTCCGGATTGGTGACAAGCGCTCTGGCAAGGACCACCCGCTGAGACTGACCGCCTGAGATCTGGTGAGGATACTTTCTGTAGAGGAAAACAGCAGGGCTTAATCCTACCCGTTCCATGAGAGTGAGGACCCGCTCCTTTCGCTCCTCGGATGTTCCGATATTGTGAATTTTCAAAGGATGGCCGATGGCGTCCCCCACACTCATTCGGGGGCTCAAACTGGAGTTCGGATCTTGGAACACAATCTGCATTTTCTCCCGCATCCTCTCCATTTCGCGGGAAGAATAGTCGGTCAAATTGGTATCGCGGTATTTAATAATACCGTCGGTCGGTTCGATCAGTTTCAGCAGTAGCCGTCCGGTCGTGGATTTCCCCGAACCGCTTTCACCGGCAAGCCCGAGCACCTCACCTTTCATGATCGAGAACGAGATGTTGTCTACCGCGTGTACAACGGAGCGCTCTCCGCCCGCGAAAAGAACGTCGAGGAGAGATTTATATACGGGAAACTCTTTGGTGAGGTTTTTTACACTAATCAGTTCTTCCATGGAGCAACCTCATTGTCTTCGTACAGCCAGCACGAAACGTATTGTTCCTCTTTGATATCTTCGAGCTGCGGCGGGTTTTTCCAGCATTTGTCCATGACATAGGGGCATCGGTCCGCGAACGGACATCCGGGAGGCGGATTTACTAAATCCGGCGGACTGCCCGGCATGGTGATCAACTCCTCCTGGTCCAGTTTAATATTGGGCACACAGTTGATAAGCCCATACGTATAAGGATGGAGTGGATTGTGATAGATTTGACCGGCAGTACCCGACTCAATAATTTTTCCGGCATACATTACTGCAAGGCGGTCGGCGATTTCAGCAACCATACCCAGATTATGGGTTATGAGGATAATCGATAGTTCGAACTCTTTTCTCAACCGGTTCAAGAGATCGATAAACCCTGCCTCGACAATTACATCGAGAGAAGTGGTTGGTTCATCAGCGATGATAATTTCCGGATTCATGATCAGTCCGAGCCCGATCATAATACGCTGCCGCATTCCTCCTGAAAGCTGATGGGGATAATCATACAGCCGCTTTGTCTCTACACCTAACGCGTCGAGAATTTTCTCAGCCCGTTTCAACGCGTCTTCCTTTCTCGTCCGCGGTTCATGCTGCTTTATCGTCTCCAAAAACTGCTGGTCGATCCGGTAGAGCGGATTGAGCGAGGTAAGCGGATTCTGGAACACCATGGCGATGTCCTGCCCCCTCAATTTGAGCAGCTTGTTTTTCCGCATGGTAACGATATCTTGGCCCTTGAACAATATTTGCCCGCCTGAGATCAGTCCGGGTGGGCGGACCAGTTTGAGAATGGATAGGCCCAGGGTGGATTTTCCGCATCCCGACTCTCCGACTAATCCCAGAGCTTCTCCTTTTTTCAGAGTGATGGTAACGTCGCGGACAGCTTTTACGTTGCCGATATTAATGGGATAGTCGATTGATAAGTTTTTTAGTTCGAGGATCGTTTCAGCCACCTATTTCTCCAGTAACCGAGGGTTGAGTATTTCAGCAAGCGCCTCTCCTAAGAGGGTAAACCCGAGTGCTAAAATCATGATCATAAGTCCTGGAAAAGTAACCATCCACCAGGTGCCTGAGGGAAGGTACTTTTTTCCCATAGAGAGGTCCATCCCCCAGTCGGGTATACCCGCGGGAAGGCCCAACCCGATATAGGAGAGGGCCGCCTCGGTCATAATGGCATCAGCTATATTGAGAGAAAAAATAACGACCACAGTTGCTATAACATTAGGGAAAATATACTGGGTGATAATGGTCCTCTTTTTAGCACCTAATGCCCGCGCGGCCTCTACGTACACCTCTTCTTTGATACTCAGTGTCTGTCCCCGGACCAGCCGAAAGTAGGTTGGGATATAGATCACCGCTACCGCTAAGGTGATGTTTATCACACCCGGTCCGAGCATCGCAGCAAAAGCAATGGCGAGTATGAGGCCGGGAAAAGAGTATATCGAGTCCATGATGAGGGAAAGGATTCTATCCAAAACCCCGCCGATAAAGCCGGAAATCAAACCGAGTGTCACCCCTACAATAGAAGAGATAATAGCAGCGGCAAAGGCAACACCCAAAATCGTACGGGACCCGTGAATCATTCTCGAGAGGATGTCCCGATTCAGGTTGTCCGTTCCAAGCGGGTGTTCCGGGGACGGCGGTGATAGCTGGGGGCCGGCAGTCTGGTCTTGAGGCTGGTAGGGGGCCAGCGTATCGGGAAATATCGCCATATAGACGATGAACAGAATGATTACAAGGCCTACTACCAAAAGCCACCACTCCATCCCATATTTTTTATGAGCATTGATAAAAAGTTTAAACGGTCTGCCCAAAGCGTTGGCAGGTGAAAACCGTGCGCGTGTGCTCATATTTTCATCATTCAATCTATCGCTCCTTTAATATTTTACCCGCGGATCTATGAGCGCGTATAACAGGTCTACGATCAGGGAGATGAGACTGACAATGAGAGCAAAGATAACGATAACCCCCTGAACAGTCGGATAATCCCGCAGATAGATCCGTTCCAGAAGAAGCCTCGCCATACCGGGCCAGGAAAAGGTTGTCTCCGTCAATATTGCGTTCGCAAGGAGGAGTGCGAACTGCAGCCCGAGCATAGTGAGGATGGGTATAAAGGCATTTTTCAAGGCGTGTTTATAGACGACTTTCGTCTCCGGTATTCCGCGTGCCCGGGCAGCAAGGATATAATCACTTTTCAGCACATCCAGCATATTCGCCCGGGTAAGCCGTACAAAAACGCCGGAGAGGACGATCCCTAGAGTAATCGAAGGGAGGATAAGGTGAATTAATACATCTCCAAAAGCGGCGAAATTGCCCGCAATCAGGGTGTCTAAAAGATAAAAGCCTGTCCGTTCGAACATGGAGGGGAACACTCGGGCACCGGTCCTCCCCGCGATGGGAAGCCACCCCAGCCAGATACCGAATACGAGCTGGAGCATGAGTCCCATCCAGTAGACGGGAATACAGTAGACAATATTCCCGTATAACCGTATACCGAGATCCCGCGCAGACCTCCGCTTACTTGCGGAGAAGGCACCCAGCGGGATACCGATGGCGAAGGTAAACAACATTCCCATAATAGCAAGCTCCAGAGTGGCCGGAAGCTTCTCTTTTATCGGTGTGCTGACCTTCTGTTTTAAGATCATCGACTCTCCCAAATCGAACCGCAAGAGCTGTCCGATATAAGAGAAGTATTGTGCTACGATCGGTTTGTCGAGCCCTAATTCGACCCGCTTATCTTCGATAACATGGGGAGGCGCGTGGGCCCCGAGCATCGCCTTGACCGGATCACCGGGCATTACCCTGAGTACGACGAAGACCAGAGTAAGCAGGATGAACAACATAGGTATGGTGAGGATGACTCGCAGTACGGCGTATTTTAAAAGTCGTTTCATTGTTTTGCAAAAATGATGCCGGGAATCTTTCTCAAAATCCCCGGCAATCCTTTTGTGTTTTTATAAAATTGTACCCTTACGATACCTGCCCCTATTCAAAATAGAGCGTATCATAATGCAGTACCATGTCCGTTCCAACTATAACCCCTTTCACGTTTGGTTGGGTAAAAATGTACAGTTTTCCCTGAAAGATCGGGGCTGTAGGAACTTCTTCGACCCACATGTCCTGGATCTGTTTAAATACTTCCGCGCGAACATCCTGGTCGGGTGTCTGCTGCTCTTTTTTGAACAGAGCGTCCCATTCAGAATCGGAGAAGTAGATTCCCATTCCTGCGGATCCTGATGTGCCCGCAAATGCGGCGGTATAGTTGTCCGGGTCCATATAGTCGGGATACCAACCGAGCAGGAAACAGGGCATGGTCTTGGTGTCCCAATTGTCGATGTAGGTAGACCATTCTGCCGATTTGATTGTCACATTTACGAGGGGAGATTTCTCGAACTGGACCCGAAGTACTTCGGCGATGTCCACTTCGGTATCTCCGTAATGAGAGGGAGTATACCACAGTTCGAACTCGAACGGATCACTCTCCGAATAGCCGGCCTGTTCAAGCAGTTGATTCGCCAGGTCGATGTTACCATCACCGAGTTCCTCGAAAGCATCGGTGTGCCACTTCATCCCTTTCGGGACCATCGAGTAGAGAGGCTCCATCTGACCTAAGAACACTTTATCGATGATGTCCTGCCGGTCAATGAGTGCGGCAACTGCCCGGCGTGTCCGTGCGTCACTGAAATAGCTCTCGGATGTCTCGAAGCAGAGGTACCGGATGTATGAACTGGGTATTTCGTAATTAGAATATTCGTCCATTCCTAAAAGGTCCTCTTTGTCGGAAGGGTTGAGGTCTTTGTAGACTAAGTCTACTTCACCCTTCTCGAGGGCAAGTCGCATGGTGGTCGCATCCGCGTAGTAGCGGATAACGACTCGGTCGATCTCGGGCTCTTCTCCGTAGTATTCGGGGTTTTTCTCTAAAATGACTTCTTCGTCCCGTTTAAAAGAGACGATCTTATACGGACCGGTCCCGGAAAGCTCTCCGCCTTCGAGTTCGGAGGGATCATTTACCCACTCGTCTTCAGGATAGATGTTGGGGTTCATCGGAAAATACGGAACAGTGGCCACGAGGGAGGGGAAGAACCCCACAGGTCCCTGGAGGTTGAACCGCACGGTATACTCATCAACAACATCTACCGAATCTACGAAGTCGTTCACCAGCCAGGAAGGATCTCCGGCGATATTCATAACCCGGTCGATAGACCATTTGACCGCTTCAGCGTTGAAAGGGGTCCCGTCACTGAAATTGATCCCTTCCCGCAGTTCGAAGGTGTATTGATCTCCGACATCGTTGACAGTATACGATTCTGCCAGACCGGGGATCAGTTCGGTCGTACCCGGTTTGTAGGCCAGAAGACCTCTGCTTATGTTTCTAAACAGTTCCCAGGTGTGAAAATCGTACGCATTGGCAGGGTCCATGTCTGAGACCTTGTCGGTTGTTGCGTACACCAGCGTTTCTTGCGCCTCTTCTACCTCGCCTGCTGCAAAGACAAATGCAGCGGTCAGAAAGGTGAGAAGAGAAATAACCAGTAGCTTTTTGAGTTTGCTTGGCATAACTCCTCCTTTAACTTTTTTTACAATAGTATCCAATAGGCATAGTAAATGCCGTAAAAGCCCTTGTCAAGGAGAAAAAGAGGTGCCGGATTAGACTTTTTCTACTTCGTTTTCTCGTCAAAATCAGCAAAATAAATCATGTCGGCAAGAAGTGCCTCTTTACCGGTTATGTTCAGCTCTTCTTCTTTTACAGCGGCAACCGCTTCGTCTCGGGTCATGTCGGGGTTCGCACCGCGGAGTGCTATGTACCGTTTGATACCCTCGACATTAGTTTTGACAATAACGGCGAATATGTTCTGGTTGGCAGCCATCAGTATTGCCTGCTGCAAGGTAGTTACCCCGCCGGCAAGCTCGGTATGACTGCTTTGGAGTTCTTCATGTGCGGTGGCGAGAGCGTCGTGCTCTTCCCGAAGCGCGTTGTGCTTCTCGGTGAGCCCGTTAAGTTTTCCGTCGAGTTCCCGGTACGCTTTTTCCGTACGCTCGACGAATGTATCGTGGTCTTTACGAAGGGCAGCATAGTCGTTTTTGAGTGTGCGATGGTCATTCAAAAGGGCCCGGTAGTTTCTCCGCATCTCGAGAAACTCCCCCCATCGGTCTTCGGCCTCCTGGGAGATCTGGTTGGCATAGGAGCGGATCTGCTCCATTTCTTCGGATAGGGCCGTAATCTGTTCGAAGAGATATTCCGGGTCGGTCGTCTGAATATAGGCTATAGGGTTTTCTACAGCACGCTGCATCTTGTCGAGAAGCTGTTCTTCGTTGAAATACTGTCCCCGCATCTTTACCACATAATTTCCGACGAGCATGCGAAAATCGTACTCGATATACTCTTCTATATAAAACTGCATGCCGGAGGGTAAATACGGCTTAAAATTGGTACCTCCGAAAGAAAGACTGGAAGGGACGACATTCGCCTCGATTCTGTCCTCGACTAACGAGATACGTAATTGGGCAATTCCCATGTTGCGCCACGAATACAACGTATCTTTTATACGGACGATACTCCTGGCCTGACCGGAAGAGATCTCTTTTAAGCTCAGAATTTCGAAGCTTTGTCCCAAAGCATCAGCCGCTTTGAATAGAGTGGCCCCATCCTCGGTCCGCTTCGACTGCACCGTTATTCCGTAGTCAGCTAAATCAACTGAAAATGCAGGTTGAATTGTGAGAATCAATACTATCGTACCTAACAGAATAACCTTTTTCATTTCTCTCTTCTCCTACTCGACCTGTATGAGAACCTTATCAAAGGGCTGTATGGCATACTCATCCGATTCTAACCCTACGAGACGCGCCCGCAGCTTACCAGAAGGCGCTATCAGAAACTCAATTGTACCAATGACTTGGTCGTCCTCGCGGAAAACATAACCGAGGTCACCTTCCTTGACCGCATGGATTTGGTCCAGAAAGACGACGATATCTTCCTCGTCCCGGGGATCGAGGATATAGCCATTCTCTCTGCTGCTTTTTACCAATGTTTCAAGCGCATAGTAATAATTACCGAGCTGTTCGCGCTGTTCATCGATAATTCTGTTTTTCGTTTCAATAACCTCCGCCATCTCCTGCCAGATCACATCATACTGTTTAAATACCAGCCAATTTCGGTATTCCAGCTGACGCAGAGCGGATGGTACTGAGTTTTCGAAAGGTATTTCTTTCAGTTTTTCCATAATAAGATTCAGATCATCGATGTTTCCGTACATTCGATTGAACTCAGCTCTTGAGATGATTCCCTCTTCGGCCAGTACATTTTGAAAATCGTTTAGATTCTCTTTACCGATAATGGAAGGATCGATTGCGGCGGCCAACAGCTCCGAGATCTCCCCTGATTCAAAGACCGGATTGTATTTGAGAATGAGCCGGCGAACCTCATCGGCGTGCTGCTGCTTGAGGGCTGCAATTTCTTCCGCGTGCTGCTGTTTCAGGTCCGCAATCTCTTTGGCATGCTGCTGTTTGAGACGGGCGATCTCGTCGGCATGGTTGCGGTTTATCTGGGAGATAAGAGCTTCGTAGTGGTTCTCGATTGCTGTTACTTCTTCATTCCACTGCCTCTCTACTTCGGCAAGCCTGGTTTCATAGTAGTTTACCGTCTCTTCCATCTCCAGTTCGAACCTTCGTTGCTGGTTGTTGAGTACTTCTTCCTGTCTCCTGGCCTGTTCTACCATTTTGGCGTCATACGAATCGATGTTTTCCTGAATTTGGGCAATTTCGGCTTCTTTTTCTTCGAAAAGGGGCTTATAGCGTTCCTGAATTGCTGTGATTTCGGCGTCGGCTTCATCCTGTATACGTTTTACCTGGCGGGCGGTTTCAGGCCGGGAGAGATTTCGCGCATTGACCAGCTCGATCTGCCGGCCTGCTTCCTGCCGTATTTCGGTTATCTCCTGCTCCATACTCGTCTGCAGGTCGGCAAATTCCCGCTTGGCAACTTTCATCTGGTTCTCGAATTTCTTGGCCCTGTCCAGAACTTCTTTGAGGTTAACGTCCTGAAACGCCTCGATATTTACCGGCACCCGTTTGGACTCCCGCTGGATGTAGAGGGTCACCAGAATTGAACCGGCAGTAAAGATTGCTACGAACAGAACGATCGAAATGAGGACAATCATGCTGCGGTTTTTTCTGGTTTTGGCAAACTCGCGGTCCAGTTGGAATCCTTCCCGGCCCAAACTGCGGGAAACCGTCTCGCGAAGGAAAAAACTCTTACTTTTTTCAACAAGGTCTTTTACTTTGTCTTCATTGCCCATATTCCGTTCCATCCTTGCGGAGACTTCTGATCTTTTGTCCTCTCCCTGAATACTTCCGCGGCGGCCAAACCGCACTGTTTAAATACGCCATAGGCCGATTTCCAATCACCGGCATAGTACGATTCCAGTCCTTTCTCAAAAAGATCGATATCTTTTTTGAAGTCCTCATCAACTCTCTTTTTTTCGATAGGCCAGTACACCTTCTTCCCGACTGTTTTGCCCTTTACCTGTACTTGGTCGAGCTCCATAAACAGATACTCATCTGTATGTTCCTCGATTTCCCCCTTGATGTAGTCGGAACAGATTACCGGTACTTTATAGATCCTGGTCAACCCTTCCAGCCTGGATGCGGAGTTCACATTATCTCCGATAACCGTATTTGTCATCCGCTTACTCGAACCGATATTTCCGTAAAAAACCTCCCCGCCGTCGAGACCGACCCCCACCTCGATCATAACCGCTTTATAGATACGTTCTTCTTCTTCAGTAAGACTGCCTCGCTGCTTAATAATCTCTTCTTTTCGTGCGGTCATCTCCTCCCGTAACGCGGCTGCGACTTCCTGAATCTCATATCCGGCTTTTACAGCCTGCAGAGATTTATTTTCGTGCCGTGTATCGAGTGTACCGAATACAGCGAGAATTGCATCCCCGATAATCGAGCCCATTACTCCCTCATGCTCTCTAATACGGGCAATTGCCTGTTCGTAATGCATGTTGAGGAGATTGATTATCCCTGTTCCCAAGGCTTCGGTCATATTTGTAAAACCCTTGATGTCGGAAAACAGGATAGTGAGCTCTCTCGGCGCCCCTTCCAGACGGACTTCACGCTCCTTATATGCCCTCTGGGCGACATCCTTGGCAACGAACTTCCGAAAGATTGTCATGAGGTTATTGATGGTGTAAGCGAGAGCGTTGAAAGACATTCCGAGGTAGGTCACATCGTCGTTTGGTGCTTTGGTGAGATCAATCAGATCGATACTCTGGCGCTCCTGCATCTGCATGAGACTGTTGGTAATGTGATTGACATAGCGGAGAATGTAACGGAGCAGGAATATGCCGATTCCGACACAGAGAATAGTAATAATAACAATGATGATGGATATATTCTGGAATATGTTCCACGATTCCCGATAAAACTCCTGCAGTTCTTCGGAACGTACCAGATACATATCCCACTGGGTATTATATTTGTACACTCCGAAATACTCTTCTCCGTTATGGAGGTAGAGGAGGGACCCTTCCCGCCTGCCTTGGACCGGTGTCTTCATCTTCTCCAGTGCTTCCTCATCCCGAAACCTCTCCATGTCGACGGTTTTCGAAGCGAAGAAAAATATTGACCCGTCCGGGCGGACTCCGAAGGCGCTGGATTTGTCCCTGGTGAAATTGTTCATTGCACTTTTCTTCATATTTGTGATGGTTGCATCCAGGTCCTGATTGAACTCATAAATCTCATACTGATTGTTGCAGAAGACGTGCAGTTCCTTCAGGTCTTTTACCAGTAGCTGGTTCATCAAATCGAGAAGTTCTCCTCGGTTGAGCATGAGATTTATAAAATTGGAAGCAAAATTTGAAATCAACAGGAGCAAAATGAAGATAAGGATAATTTTCAAGGCAAGAGGTACAACCCGAACCCCTGCAACTTTTTGACCCAGAAGCCCGCTGCCATGTTTATTCATTGTTTTACTCATTCACCCTATAAATGTATACACGACCTCAAATTACCCTCATAGAAGATTATAGACCTGTTATTTGTTAAAAAGCAAGAAAAATTCCTGTTTTTAATTATTTTCTTATATGGTAAACTGTCTGCCGGATATTAACTTTACGTATTGGGGGATTACATGAATACGCAAGATCTCAAAAAGATGGACAGAAACCATCTTGTTTACAGCTGGAAGGCACAGGGCGCAGTTGACCCAATAATCATGGACAGAGCGGAAGGTATCTATATGTGGGATACCGACGGGAAAAAGTACATCGATTTTTGTTCCGGGCTGCTGTGCGTCAACATCGGACATTCCAATCAGCATGTCTTAGACGCCATGAGAAAACAGATGGAGAAATGCACCTATGTCGGAACGATGTTCGGGACCGAGCCGAAGGCAAAATTGGGAGAAATGATTTCCGAAGTGACTCCCGGCGACCTCGACTATGTTTTTTTTGCAAACGGGGGGGCTGAGGCCATAGAAAATGCAATCAAGGCCGCCCGTTGGTACACCGGACGGCATAAGATCTATTCCAGGTGGAGGAGCTATCACGGTGCCACAGCAGGGGCCATCACCCTCACCGGCGACCCCCGACGATGGCCGGCAGAACCGGGAATACCGGGTGTGGTAAAGTTTTTCGGCCCTTACCCGTACCAATGCCCCTTCGGCTCCGCATCGGAGGAAGAGTGCGGTGAGAAGACCCTGGAAGTACTTAAAACTCAGATTATGCTCGACGGACCGAAGACGATCGCAGCCATTTTTATGGAGCCGATCGTGGGTACCAACGGTATCATCATTCCGCCGAAGAATTTTATGAAGGGAGTTCGACAGCTGTGCGATGAAAACGGCATTTTACTCGTCATAGATGAAACCATGGCCGGTTGGGGCCGTACCGGAAAATGGTTCGGCATAGAGCATTACGGAGTTATCCCCGACATCATTACAACTGCCAAAGGAATTACCTCGGGGTATGTGCAGCTGGGAGCCATGATGTGGAGTAAGAAGATCTGGGATTATTTCCAAGACCACCCCTTTACAGGCGGGCTTACCTATGCAGGACACGCATTGGCCTGCGCTACCGGAATCGCCAATATCGAAGTGTACCGGAACGAAAAATTGATCGAAAAATCAGCCACACGGGGAGAATATCTCAACAAAAAACTGCTCGAGCTGAAAGACAAGCATCCGTCTGTCGGAGATGTCCGGTGTAAGGGGCTGTGGGCCTGCATTGAACTCACTTCAGACAAGAAGACCAAAGCGCCGCTTGCCGGGTTCAATAACAGCATTCAGGACGTGGCCGGCCCGCTTATGAAAAAGCTGTATGAATTGGGCCTCTACCTGTTCGCCAAGTGGGACTTCATCTTTATCGCCCCACCGCTTATCATCACCGAAGAGCAGATCGATGAATCTGTGAGCAAGATCGACAAAGCGCTCGAATACGCGGATTCGCTTATTAAATAATGATTGTTTGTTACGAAAGGTTGTTTCGGCTCCATTCCGTAGAGGAACTGGGGCCGTTTTT
>CAZKZZ010000118.1:0-11964 GCA_964557375.1 uncultured Spirochaetales bacterium
CCCCAGAATCACCGGATGTCCCGGCTTGACCGCAATTCCGTGGACCAGGACCTCCCCGATCTCGTCGATGATCTCCGCCGTGTAATCCTCGCTCCCGGCAGATGAACCGGCAATCACCACAACCAGATCGTTTTCCCGGGCCGCCCGCCTGACAGCTTCCCGGATCTTCCCGCGGTCGTCGGGTACTTTATCGTAGCGGTGTGGCTCTCCGCCCCATGAAGAAACCTGGGCCGCAATAACCAGTGAATTGTACTCGATGATGTCTCCGGGCTCGAGACCGTTTTGTTCAGCTTCCTCCACCGTAATGAGTTCAGTTCCGGTGGGAATAACGGCAACCCGCGGTTTTCGCCTCACCGCGAGTGAAGAATGGCCGCTTCCGGCTACAGCACCGAGGTCCGCCGGTGTAAGCAGATGGTTCGCGGGGAGCACCAATTCGGTAGCCACCATATCCTCTCCCATGGCACGTACCGACGTCCAGGGGGCGACACTCGCCCGTATTTCGATGCTCTTCTCACCGATTAACTCCGCATGTTCTATCATGACCACCGCATCGGCCCACACAGGAAGCGGGTCTCCCGTATCCACATACCGGGCCGGTCCTTTTTGTCCCAATGCAATTCTGACCGGATTAGTCTCCGCGGCCCCCGCGGTGTCCGCCGATCTGACCGCATATCCGTCCATCGCAGAGGCGTGATACCCCGGAGAAGAAAGAGAAGCCCAGACCGGCTCGGCGGTTGTCCGTCCTAAGGCCTCCTCCAATCCAACCCGGACCCCGGGTAACGGTTTCCATTTTCCTGCTGTTGTGAGTGCTTTTTGCAGACGGCCCCACGCCTCTTCCCGTGGAATATCATCGAGATAGATTTTTCTCTTTTTTTCTTTACCGTCACCAGCACTCATTTTTTCTCCCGTTTTGAAAAAAATCCTATGAAAATAGAACGACTTCGACCTCGTCCCCGCTGTGGAGCCCGTTAGCATCGAGGGGGACGGTAATCAGTCCGTCCGCATGGATCAGCGTGTAGATCAGGTTCGATTTCCCAAACACCGGTTCCGCTTCGGGGGTCTGCCCGGAGAGGAGCCGTACAGGAATATAATCCTCTCGTCCGGGCAGAGAGCTGATATTCCGGGTAAGTCCGGCCTTCACTGTTGCGGAAGTGTGAAAACCGGACTGTTCCACGCCGAGGAGCATCGCCACTGCCGGAAGGAGAAACAGCCGGGCTGCAACAAGAGCGCTGACCGGATTTCCGGGAAGTCCGATAACCGGTTTTCCGCCGCAGACGGCGAGAATGGTCGGTTTCCCCGGTTTCAATGATACCCCGTGCACGAGCACACCCGGCTCCCCGAGTGCCTCGATGACCTTGACCGTAAGATCACGGACCGAAACCGAAGACCCTGCAGTAATGACGAGGATGTCCGCCGATTCGAGCGCGGTTTCGACCTCCTGCAGCACTGCTTCGTACCGGTCGGGGACAATCCCTCTCCGGTCGGGGGCCCCGCCTGCCTGTTCGACTAAGGCGGAAAGGGTGTAGCTGTTGATATCACGCACCTTTCCCGGTCCGAGCTCTTCCTCCGGGGGGATTACCTCGTCTCCGGTAGAAATGATTGCCACCTGCGGTTTTCGGGCTGCATCGATTTCGGTAATTCCGAGGGCGGTCAATCCTCCGATGTCCTGGGGACGCAACCGGTGCCCCGGCCCGAAGATAACTGCTCTGCTTTCGATATCCTCACCGACCTGGATAACGTTCTCGCCCACGGCTACCGGGCGAAGCACTTCGATCTCCCCTTCCCGCGACCGCTGGGTCCGTTCGATCATTACCACAGCATCGGCGCCCCGAGGGAGCATCCCCCCGGTATGAACAACCGCACATTCCCCGTTACCGATATTCAAATCCGGGGCCGTTCCCATGAGCACCTCCCCCGTTACGGTAAGGTAGGCGGGTAGCGATTCACTCGCCCCGTAGGTGTCCGCGGCCCGTACAGCATACCCGTCCATGGTGCTCCTGATAAAAGCCGGAAGCGGATGAGGAGACCGGACCTCCCCGGCAGTTACCCTGCCTAACGCCTCTTCTACAGGTATGAGCTCATGGTCCGCACCTGCAGTACCGGCCCCCTTCCGGAGTGCCTCCCGGACTGCCGACAGCAGTTTTTCCAATGCATCTTTCGGCGGGGTAAGATCGAACAGTTCAGGCATGACCCTCACCCCGGAGCATCTGTATTCCGTGTTCCATAATAGGAATGAGAATCTTTGTGCAGAGCGTGACCGCTTTTACCGAGCCGGGAAAATTGACAATGATGGTACTTTCTTTTATCCCGGCATATCCGCGGGAGAGAAGCGCGTTAGGAGTTTCTTCGTATGATTTGATACGGAGCATCTCGGCAATACCGGGGAGAGCCCGCTCGCAGTACGTTTCGGTCACCTCAGGGGTAATGTCCTTTGGGGAGACACCGGTCCCTCCTGTGGTGAAAATGTAGTCCGCGTCGCGGTGGCTTTGGTACGCTTCGGTAATCGCGTCAGCCTCGTCGGGGACAATGTTGCGAACGATCTCCGCACCGGGGAATGCTTCTTTCAGCAGTTTCTCTATGTGCGGTCCTGACTTGTCTTCATACTCTCCGCGGGAAGCGCGATCAGATATCGTAATGACAGCTGCTTTCACAATCGATCGTTCCTCCCTTGATAACCTTTGCAAAAATGCCCCTGCGGGGCATGACACAATCGCCTATCTTCTGAAAGACTGCACAGTCATGATGACATTTCTTTCCGTGCTGGGTAACTTCGAGAACTGCATCTCCGAGATACAGTTTTGCCCCGATGGGCAAGCTGCTCAAGTCCACCCCCCGGGTGGTGATGTTTTCGGCAAAATCTCCGGATGAGAGCTCCACCCCTTTCCCCCGCATTGTGTCGATATCCTCATCTGCGAGAAGTGAAATCTGCCGATGCCAGTTTCCCGCGTGCGCGTCCCCCTCGATGCCGTGGTCAGGGAGGAGCTTCGCCTGCTCGACCGGGGTTTTCTGTTCTCCGGCCCGCTCTGATAAATTTATTGATAGTATGGTAAAGGATTTCCCCATATCCGGTTTCCTCATGTTTCGTTCTGTTCTCCGTCAGCCGCATCTGCTGCATCCTGTTTCGTTTTTTCGAGCAGATGTATCTCCGAGATGCGCATCGTCTTATCGACCGCTTTACACATGTCGTAGATAGTAAGGGCGGCAACGCTCACTGCTGTGAGCGCTTCCATCTCAATCCCGGTCTTATCGGTACATACCGCCCGGGCGGTAATGTGAACACCCGTGTCGAACAGTTCGAAATCGAGTCCTACATGATCGATTGCAATGGTATGACAGAGAGGAATGAGAGAAGCCGTCTGCTTCGCCCCATGGATACCTGCTACCTGTGCCACAGTGAGCACATCCCCCTTCTTGATCCTGTTCTCTTTTATAAGGGCGGCAGTTTCCGGCTGCATGTAGACGCTCCCCCGTGCCGTTGCGGTCCTCAGCACTTTCGGTTTCGGGGAGACATCTACCATTCGGGCTTTTCCGGATTCATCTACATGACTGAACTTCACGTTATCCTCCGATTTCCATCATGGACCGGGTCAAACAGACATTTCCCCGCTTCGGTTTCATTTCCACGGTTTTCTCGAGAGCAGCCGCGATATCTTCCATATCGACGGGAATCTCGATATCGGAGAGCAGACACGGTTTGAACTTCCCGTCCGCCAGCAGCCTGATCCTGTTGCACCCGTCACATCTCGGGGGACGGTCGAACCGGTAGGTTTCGAGCCTCTCCCTGCCCAATGAAAAATGGTTGATCAGTTGATGCGAAAAACCGTACCTCTTACAAAATCTGCCGACCTCTGCAATCTCTTC
The DNA here is from genome assembly GCA_964557375.1 of uncultured Spirochaetales bacterium. GTDB lineage: Bacteria > Spirochaetota > Spirochaetia > SPDA01 > CAZJBZ01 > CAZKZZ01. The sequence goes on from CAZKZZ010000118.1 coordinate 3,862, forward strand.
ATCGGCCGTCTCTTCCATGACCACTGTGTTGATTTTTATAGGGAATCCCTCGCAGCGGGCAGCTTCGATACCGTCTATCACATCTTTGATGTTGCCGCAGCGGGTTATTTCCCGGTAGCGGGCGGGGTCGAGTGTGTCGAGAGAAACATTCAGACTGTCCAGTCCCGCCTTCTTGAGTTCCCGGGCTTTTTCCGCGAGCAGAGTCCCGTTCGTAGTCATAGCAAGATGCTCCATCCCGGGTACGGCTTTGAGCATAGCCGCGAGATCGACTATCCCCCGTTTTACGAGGGGTTCTCCCCCGGTAAGCCGTACCTTTCGTATCCCCAGAGAAGCACCCGCGCGTACAATCTCTGCGATGTTCTCGAAGCTCAAGAAGTCGGCGTGGTTCTTATGAGGGACTCCTTCTTCGGGCATGCAGTACACACAGCGGAGGTTGCATTTATCGGTTATTGAAATACGCAGATATGTTATGTCGCGGTCAAAACGGTCCCGAATATTCTCTCCTTTCCAAACACGGGAGGTATGATGGTTTCCCTCCACACCCATCGACCGCAAAACCGTAGAGTAAAACTCCTTAGGCAGAACGGTTCGAAGAAAATCACTAGTATATATACTAAAAAATTATGAAAATATCAACTATAAAGCAATTCCGGGGACAGTTATTCGTGTTGCAACTCTGCCTGTTGGACAGTATACTTAAATCTTGAGTACTTGAATAATGGACGAACGATTCAATGATTTCCTCATAGCTTCAGCCGAAGATGCCGTAATCGGTATAGATCTCGAAAAAAAGATTGTTACGTGGAACGGGGCTGCTGAGAACCTATTCGGCTATTCGTTTCAGGAAGCGGAGGGCAGACCCCTCGAACTCATTACCGAACCCGACCGCGAATATGAACTCCAATTCATTCTAGACCATATTACACAGGGGAGAAACGTACCTTCGTTCCGTTCGAGCTTTAAGCACAAAAACAGCAGGACGATCCGTCTTTCAATAACCGCATCTCCGATTCTCGGCGACACCGGGGAGCTGGTCGGAATCTCACTAATCTGCAGAGATGTGTCCGCTCAAGAAGAAAAGGAGCAGCGTCTACGAGCCAGTGAAGAGAATTTCAGACTCTTTTTCGAGTTCAATCCCAATTACTGTTATATGATATCTCCGGACGGCACTCTGCTCGATATTAACCGGGCTGCTCTAAAGAGGCTCGGATATGAAAAAGAGGAACTCATCGGAGAATCAATCGAAAAAATATATGCACCGGAATACCGAGCTAAAATGAGGGCGCGCCTGCAGCGGTGGACCAGAGATGAAAATATCGAGAACGAAGAAGTTACAATCATTACCAAAAAGGGGCTGCGAAGGACTGTTTTATTGAGTGTGACTTCGGTAAAAGATGCTGAAGGAAACATCCAACACGCAATGTCGGTCCAGCAGGACATCACTGAGTTGAAAGAGGGAGAACGGGAACTGCATAAACTATCGCAAGCCATCAGACAGAGTCCAATTTCAATTATTATTACCGATTACGATGGGCGAATCGAATACATAAATCCGCAATTTGAGCAATTGACCAGTTACTCGGAAGAGGAAACCATCGGAAAAAACCCCCGAGTTTTGAAATCAGGGAAACATTCGAAAGAGTACTACCGGAAGATGTGGCAGACGATCAAACGAGGCGAGATCTGGCGGGGGGAGTTCATAAATCTCAAGAAAAACGGTGAGACCTACTATGAAGATGCTGTAATTGCGCCGGTGGTAAATGAAGAAGGGGAGATCACCCACTTTATTGCCCTTAAAGAGGATGTTACAAGAAGAAAACAACTCGAAAAACTCAAAGAAGAAGTGGACCGGATCATGCGGCACGATCTAAAAACACCGCTCAATGCGATTCTCGGGTTTCCGCAGCTTTTAAAGATGAAAGAGGACCTCGATCAAGAGAGCCTCGACTATATCGAGGAGATAGAGAAAGCAGGACGCGAGATGCTCCGACAGATAAACCAATCACTCGATCTCTATAAAATGGAAACAAAAACCTATCAGTACTCCCCTTCCAATTTTGATCTGATGAAAGTGCTATCGAGAATTGTTCACGAGACGATACCGCTCAGAGACAAAACCGGTATCACTATAACGATAACAGCAGACGGAACAAAAATTGACGGGGAAAGCGGATTCATAATATACGGTGAAGAGTGGCTTACCTATTCGATGCTGTCCAATCTTATCGTGAATGCAATAGAAGCCTCCCCCGAGCATGAAACCGTCCGTATCGAATTGAGTGATGTGAGCCGCGACACCAGTTATTCCATCGCCATTTCCAATAAGGGGACTGTTCCAAAAAGTATTCGTAACAAATTTTTCGAAAAGTACGTAACAAGTGGAAAGAAAAAAGGCACCGGACTGGGAACGTATATTGCCAGCCAAATGGCGGAGACGATGGGTGGTACCATATCGATGCATACATCTGAGACCGAAGGGACAACAATTACCATCCGCCTTCCAAAACCACCCCCATCGGTAGGCAATCGTAGACAAACATTATCAATTTAGTTAGACTTAACCCATCCGCATGGTATGCGGAATATTTACGAGGGGTCGATAGTATGAAAGACAAAATCAGCTGGTATAAAACTCCTATCCCAAAAGAGGAATTAAAAGAACTGACCCAGCGAAGTGACCTGAGAGGGTTGCTTCAGGCGGGCAGCTTTTTATTGATATTTCTAGGCACGCTTGCACTTTCCGTTTATTTTTTTATATTAAAACTGTGGATACCCATGGTGATAACAGCATACGTTCACTGCTGCTTTCACAATTTTGTGGGGATGGAAGCAGCAGTCCATGAACTGAGTCACAGAACACCTTTTAAATCCAAAGGACTGAACGAGGTGTTCTACCGTCTCTTCTGCTTTCTCACCTGGAATAATTACCTCCACTTCCGGATCAGCCATTTCAACCATCATCTCTATACAGTCCACCGCGGTCTGGATAAAGAAGTAATCATCATGCCGGACCCGTTCAATGCGGTAGACTATATAAGCTGGCTTACCTTTGACTTTAAAAAGTTCAAGATGTTCATGGTCCCGACGTTCGCCCATTTTTTCGGCAACGCCGATGTCGATTTTTTCCACTGGGACCCGCTTCTTCCCAAAGACGATCCGAGAAGAAAAAAGATCTGTAACTGGGCAAGATTTATGGTCATAGGCCATCTCATACTGTTAGGAGTGTTTATCTATTTCGGGCTCTGGATCCTCGTCGTACTGGTACCGTTCGGATATTTTTTCGCTTCGTTTCCGGCACACGGAACGGGAATATCCCAGCATTCCGGTCTGCACTCGAGTGTCCCCGACTGGCGCGTCTGCTGCCACACCATACATTACCGTCCGCTCATGGCTTTTCTCTACTGGCGGATGAACTACCATATCGAACATCACAGCTATGCCGCAGTACCGTTTTTCAATCTGAAAAAACTGCACAAAGCGATGGCGTACAACCTCCCCGAACCGCCTAAAGGATACATTGCGGGACTCAAGCGGGTATTTTCCATCCACAAGCGGCAGCGTACTGAACCGGATTACCGGTTTATGCCGGAGTTTCCCGAAACAGCTGATCCGCCTAAGATGGCTGCAGAGGCGAGCTGAGAGTTACTGCATGAATACCCGGATCCGGTATTCCGAAAACGCTCCTCGTAACGCATCACCGGTCCACCTTACTTATTTCTCAGTTCTTTTTCTGCACACGGAAATGATGTACTCCTGGCCGTCCCTTATTACCAAATTAGCATTGACCTCCACCGGGACCTTCGTTCCGTCTTTCGCGATCTGTACGGCGTCGAAGACCACATTTCCCCGCTCCCGCAGGGAATCGATCACATTACCAGCATACTCAGGAAAAGCCTCCGGATCATCCAGATCTGCAGGCGATAACGCGCAAAACTCCTCGTCCGAGTAACCGAGCATCTCCTTTGCCGCATTGTTGACCTGCTCAAAGCACCCCAACTCCCCGTTCGGCAGCAGCCGGTGAATATAAATCGCATCTCTTATGCTGTGGAACAGAGAGCGATAACGGTGTTCACTCTTTTCGAGTTTACGAATCGTACTGCGCAGTTCGGTAATATCATTGCCGATGCTCTGTACGTACAGCTTTTTCCCGTTACTATTAAAAACAGCTTTGTTTCTCCAGGCCATCCACACCGTTGAGCCGTCTTTACACACATTTTCATTCTCATTGTATAAATAGGTATCGGTATGCATAAAAATGTCTCTAAGCATTTCCCGATGGTCAACTCCTGTACTGTCGATGGGGGGATTTATAAGCCCAACACCGGTAGTCCCACACACTTCCTCCGCGGTATATCCGAATATTTTCTCGGCACCTTTATTAAAGAAGAATATACCACCATCTTCGTTGTATTTGATCACCGCACAGTCGAGATTATCTACGATTTCTCTGGACTCTATCTCTTTCGTTTTTAATGTGGTATGTGCTTCAAAAAGTTCAAAAGCCATTGTAATTGCTTCTAAGAGTACAAACTCGCCTGAGTTTTTGAGCACATAACCGTACCTGGTAATACCTTTCACCCGATCCACCATCTCTTTTTCAGCGTGGCTGGTGAGAAATACGATAGGGAGTTCCTTGGTTTTCAGTATTTCCTGCGCAGCCCGGGTCCCGTCCATCCGGCCCGCTCCCAAATCTATGTCCATGAGAATCAGGTCAACTCCGTCACGCTCAACTGTTTCTACCGCTTCTTCTGCTGTGGTAACGGTCACGACACTGTAGCCGTAATTCTCGAGTATTTCGGTTTCGTTCATGGCGATGATAAGTTCATCTTCCACGAGGAGTATTGTTTTGGAGGCTATGTCCATAATACAATTGTATTGATGGCGGTTGGATAGTCAAATGATATGCAAAAAAATTAGCTCAATTTGACTTTACCCTGCAGAAAAATTATTCTATGTACATGGAATATTATCTCTCTACAGAACTGCCCTTTCTTCTTTTTTCGGTCAAAAACAGATTATTTGGGCTCTCTACTCAATTTGTCCAGGAAATGCTTGCTGTTCCTGCTATCACCCACATTCCTGATGTACCTGAATGGGTCAGGGGAGTGATAAATATTCGGGGTAATGTGTATAAACTCGTCGACATGCGGATGCGGATGGGTATTGCATCTCGCGAGCAGGAAATTACCGAGTTGACCGACAGCCTCTCCGAACGTGAAAAAGAGCACAAACGGTGGATAGATGAGCTCGAAGCCTGCGTAAAAGAAGAACGGGAGTTTACTCTTGGAGTTGATCCGCACGCCTGTAAATTCGGCAAGTGGTACGATACCTATAAAACAGATGATAACGTGGTGGGGATGGAGCTCAAAAAATTCGACAGGCCTCACAAAGCAATCCATGCAACTGCTGAACAAGTACTCGAGCTGTCTGCCGAAGGGAAAAAAGATGATGCTCTCGCAATAATCGAATCACGGCGAAACGGCGAACTCGCCACTATGATCAATCTCTTCTCATCTATAAAAGAGATTCTTCATGAAACAAACCGCGAAATTGCTATCATCGTCGAGTTGGAGCAGGACTCATTTGCTTTGGCCGTGGACAGTGTTGAAGCGGTTGAACAAGTAGCGGTGGAAGATGAGGGAAATCAATCCGGGAATATGCTCAAAGAGTTCGGTGCCGAGTTCAGCGGCCGTATCGTTCACAGAAGCCAGAGTGATGAGCTCCTCATCCTTGTCGACCCCTACTGGATCGGCGGGGCCGTCCTTTCCACTGTTTCCGGTCAATGAATTTCTAACGTAGCACCGCATCCGAGTTCGAGAAAATCATCACCCCACATTGTTATAGACAATTGCCGGAGTCATCTCTTCTCCTTTTGCCTGCGTGGTGAAAATAAGGCCCAACACAAGAAGAAGCAAAAAAGAAAAAACTTTGTTCTGACTTATCGAAAATCGACTCACCATGAAATTTACTATTTGAAATCTACCCCTTAATAGTATAATATGCAGCAGCAACAGGGCAATGGAGCAAAAAAACCGAAAGCACATTATTATCAATACGGGTATATCGCTTATAGGGTTAGCAGGCACGACCTATCTATCCTTGATGTTTCAAAACGGGAGCTTTTTTCCGCTCCTTTTTATACCAACAATCATGTGGGGCGCTTTTTTCGGTTCCTTAATAGGTCTCTTAAGCGGTGCTTTTTTCTCGGTTTATTCATTCGTTTTTATCGTTTTCATTATTAGTAGCTACAGATCAATCCCTTATGCGGCCATTGCCGTGATTTTGTTCCTCACCGTAGGGTATGTGGTAGGCAAACTAAGCGACCTGTACCGAAAAACAAAAATTCAGGAGCAAACTATAGAAAAAGATAAGCAGGTAATTGCGAAATCACTCGAAGAGAAGGAGCTGCTTCTCAAAGAGATCCACCACCGGGTAAAAAACAATTTGAGTATTATGGCAAATCTTATCTGGCTCCAATCAGAAAGTGCCACCCACCCTGAAGCAAAAAACGTATTGCTCGAAACCCATTCCCGTGTAAGCGGTATGCTCGATATCTACGATGAACTGTACCGCACCGGAAGCTATAAGGAAATCAAAACGGATGCTTATTTTAAAAACATTCAAGAAATCTATGCGAATAACAAGGTGAAGATCATTACCGATGTCGAACCGCTTACCATAGACAGTGACACTGCCGTAAACCTTGAGATTATTGTCAATGAATTAATAACAAATGCGATAAAACACGCGTTTCCGGACAATAAAACCGGAACAGTAACAGTCACATTAAAACATATCGAAGAAGATGAAGCTGAGCTAACAGTGGCGGACAACGGGAGCGGTCTCCCTGAAGATTTCTCAGTTGAAAACACCGACAGCTTCGGAATCGATGTTATACAAGCACTTGTAGAACAGTTGGAAGGCACGCTTTCCTTTTCGAGTAATGGAGGGACGTCTGTTTCAATACAATTTCCTCTCACACCCTCTCACTGAAAAAGAAAAAAAGTATATTATTCTTGATACTATTATACATTAGTCGTATAATAATACAAGTAGAGAAATTGGAGCCATCTTTGTCTGGGTCAACGGAACTAAAAAACAATTACAGTGGAAAAACTATCCTCCTCGTAGAAGATGAAGTTCTCATTGCTATGAATGAAGCAGAGATGCTCGAATCCTACGGCTTTAGAGTCATTTCGGCCGCATCTGCAGAAGATGCTATAGCAGCAGTTCGGGAAAAAAAGATCGATCTCATTCTCATGGACATCGATTTAGGGCACGGGGATATGGACGGTACTGAGGCAGCAGAGATCATCCTCGAGGACCACGATATTCCTGTCGTATTTCTCTCCAGCCATACCGAACCTGAAATCGTCGAAAAGACCGAAAACATTACATCTTATGGCTATGTGGTCAAAAACAGCGGAGAGACCGTTATCATCGCTTCGATAAAAATGGCATTCCGTCTCCAGGACGCCTACCGGAAACGAATAGAAAAAAGCAACCAGCTCGACACGCTGCTCGACAACGCGGAAGACTTTATCGGACGGCTCGACCGGCACCGGGCCCACCTCTACGTAAACAGGGCCTTGTGCGACACTGTAGGGATACCGTTTGAAGAGTACGTGGGGAAAACCATAGAAGAGCTCGGCTATCCCCCGGAATTATCGGAGAAGTGGAACAAAGCAGTAGATTCGGTTTTCGAGACAGGCAAACCCGCAAGGATTGACTTTTCATTTCCGGGACCTAAAAGTGAACGGATTCTCGACTGCAGGATTGTTCCGGAACAGGTTGAAGGTGGTAAGGTTAAAACCGTAGTTGCGATATCCCGAGATGTAACGGAGCAGAAACAGGTAGAGGCAGCCTTAAAAAAATCGGAAAAAAAGCTCAAATACTTTGTTGAAAACACAAATGATTGGATATGGCAGGTCGATACTGAAGGTAGATATACGTACTCCAGCATCGCTACCGAAAACATCATTGGATATACTCGAGAAGAAGTATACGGAAGGACCCCTTTTGATTTCATGGAAGATGATGAAGCATCCCGCGTCCGCTCTCTATTTACAAAAATTGCTCGAAGGCAGGAGGCCATTAGAGGTC
>CAZKZZ010000119.1:0-11717 GCA_964557375.1 uncultured Spirochaetales bacterium
CCGGAGACCGGACTTGAACCGGTACGGCTATGTTATAGCCGGGGGATTTTAAGTCCCCGGTGTCTACCAATTCCACCACTCCGGCGATATCAGGCACCTATAATAGGCGCTTTTTATTCTCTCATAGTATAAATGAACACGTGCTTGGTCAACAGGTTTTTACCTGGATTTTCCTGCTGGTACCGATCAAATGAGGGGGGCGGCCGTTGCATCAAAACTTTTTTTCTGGTGTTATTATGAGCAGCATCATGGAGCCACTAACTGGGTAAAAAAGGCGGAATGCGTAATGAATGAAAACTGGTTGCTTACAAATGGGATGATCGATTCCCACCTCCACATGCTGGAGATGAATAAGAAGGAGCTCGATCCGGCGGGGACCCTCGATGAGTGTTTCAAAAACGGGCTGGCGGCAGGGATGGACATCGGCATCCATCCTGATGATTTTGCAAGCAGGAAGGCGATTGCCGGCCGATTTCCGGACCTTTTTCTAACCGCGGGGATCTATCCGGGGGCAGCACGGGAACCTGAGCAGGTCGAGGCGAACCTGTCGAAGCTCGAAGAGATCATACTGTCCGAACCTCTTAACGCAGTTGGTGAGACAGGTCTCGACTGGTTCCGCAACCATGGTACTCCCGAAACACAGAAAACGCTTTTCATCGAGCAGATCAAACTGGCCAACAGATACGATCTGCCGGTCATTATCCACAACCGGGATGCGGACGAGGATGTGCTGCAGATCATAAATGAACAGAACCCCCGAAGAGGGGGGATTATGCACTGCTTCTCATCCGGCCCGGATACGGCAAAAAAGGCAATCGAAGCCGGGTTTTATGTATCATTTGCCGGAAATGTTACGTATAAAAAAACTGATGCGATCAAAGAGGCGGCGGCTCAAATTCCTATCGACCGGCTTCTCATAGAAACGGACGCCCCTTACCTCTCACCCCAGAAGGTACGCGGAAAACCGAACCATCCCGGATTCATCGGCTATACCTATGAGCACATTGCTGAAATCCGATCGATGAATCTATCAGATCTTATTGAGAACGTACAAAAAAACTTTTTCACTTTTATTAATAAAAGCAGAGAATGAAATCTTCCGGAGCACCGGGTATTACTCTTTGGCGTTGTAGAGCGATTCGATATAAGACTTTGTATTGTCGAGTTCGAAATGGCTTATCGTGCACATTCCCTCGAGGACAACGCCGTCCTGGATGATGAGTTCGGGGGTCTTGATGTTTCCTAAAACACGTGCGGTGGAGAGGAGGAGGATCCTGGTTGCCGCAGTGATGTTTCCGATGACGACCCCTTCCACTACAACACTCGTTGCAGAGATGTTGCTCTTTACCTTTCCTTTGGAGCCGATCTGCAGGTGGTCGACGAGCAGACTCTCACCTTCAAACTTTCCATCTATGCGGAGGTTTCCCTTGATCGCAAACCGCCCGCCGAACTGGGACCCCTCGCCTATCACGGTATTTGCCTCGATATTAATCTGCAATGTATTGTTCCTCCCGATATGCTGCCATACGTATTCAAGATACCAGTAAGCATACAAAAAAAGCCCTCTTTTTTAAAGTGAAAAGAGGGCGTTTTATACAAAACTTCTGTTTTTTTAAGGTGGCCTGTTATATATATTTACAGAAGTTACCAGGCGTCGACCATATCGTCCGGGTCGCGCGCCTCTTCAGGATAGAGATCGGTAACTGCTCGTAAATCGTCAAAATAAATATAGTAGGTTCCGTAGGATTCGGCCGGATCGGTTTCGATCTTAAACCCGAGCACTTTGATGCCGATTTTACCGCTGTGATGAAAATCACGCTGTTTCAGATGCGGAGGAATTGCAACCGTCATCTTTTTCCATCCGGAGAAGTTGAGTTTCCCCATCGTAATTTCTGCCCGATTTCCGAAATAATCGGAGACGATGAGCTTGAGTGTGTGGTTGAAGTTCCTTCCCACAACCCAGACGGAAATGGTTTTACAGATTCCTTCGATCGGCAGCGGGCGTACGGGGTATATGGCGAAGGTCTTATCTCCGCGGAAGAAATACATTACCTTCATGCCGAGAACGTAATTGTCCTCTTCTGAAATACCCAATTCAGCTTCTTCCGGGATCGGTTCCTTGTCCGCGGGACCGCCCTCGAACCGCCTCAATTTCGCGATTCCCTGGTCCATTGCCATAGCCGGATACCAGAACCCCGCATCTTCGAACTTCGATATCGACACTTCCTTCAGTTTTTGCTGTGCACTATCCACACCGATTTCGTTGGGATTCGGATCTCCGGCCGAGGAGACGTCCTGCCCCATCACCAGTGCGATAGACAATACAAAAAACAGCATTACAAGGATAAATTTTTTATTATTCATAATGGTTAATTACCCTCCCCGTTGTTCTGCCAGACTTCTTCGATTTTTTCCGGATCCGCCAAATCATCACCGTCGAATCGGGATACGAACGTGTCGGTCAAGGTTTTTATCTGGTCTAAGTAGATGTAAAAATCATCAACCCGTTCTTCCGGCCGCGTCCATATAACCAGTTTGATCAGTTCCATCTCTTTTAAATATCCCCCGGAGGTGACATACCCTCCTGATTGGGGTATGTAGTTTGGAATTTTGACCTGCAGGTTTCTCCAGCCGGTATAATCCAAGTCGCCGAGCTTTAATACATGAACGATGCCTTTGAAATCCCGAAAATGGGCTTCAGCATAATAGTTGTAATTTGAGCCCCACACCCACACATCGAACCGCTGCGTCTTGCCGGGCAGCTTGATCGGTTTGAATACAGGATTCCCATCCTCATCGTTCTCATCGGCAACAGGAATTATTTCGATGAAATTATATGCTCTTCTGTCGAATTTGCCATGAATTCCGAGGGCTTTGAGATCCCGTCCCTCTTTGTTTGCACCGAACAGCGCTTCCGGCCACGATTCTACATAGGCCATTTTCGGATATTCATCTACGACATTACCTTCTTCATCATACTCTTTCGCGGCAAACTTACTGCCTACCACCACCCAGCGGTGGCTGGACCATTCCGCCTCTTCCGGATTTTCAGGATTGTCAAAACTCTCGATAATTCTAGATTCCAATACCTCGGTTACTGTCTCGGCGGTAACAGAACAGGTGAACGCGAAAAGAAAGGTAAAAATCATGAAAAGAATCAGCACTCCGCTTTTTCTCATTATTTGCTCCTTTGTTCTGCAGAGTATTCCCAATAGTAATATAGGTAGAATTATATTTCCATCCGAAATCTTTGTCAAATAGTTTTCTTTTTTCGTTAAAAGAAGTTATTCAAAAAGCTTTGAGGCTTCCGATGCTCCGCCTTTGACCACGGAAGCACTCATCTCGAGGATTTCGAGCTCTGTATCGAGATATTGACCGATTATATCCATTATAGTGGTTTTGTAGTCCGTTTTAATCGAAAAGAGCAGCTGATCGCTGTAGCTCGTCGAAAGCCCTGATGTTTCAGTAATCAAAAGTGTTGTTTCTTTCGACATCTGCTCGATACAGATTGTATTGAGACTCGAAGCGGCCAAAAAGAGAAGATCGACATCTCTCGTATGTATCTCCTGCATAAAATCCAGCGCCCCTCTTTTGTTCTCGAGACTATCCAGTTCTTCATAGTAGAGTTCACTCAATAGAGGAGAGTTCTCCAATCCGTCAAAAAACGCCTCCATTTCCGCTTCTCTCTCCGGGGTCCCGGTGTAAAACAGCGCTGCAGGCCTCACTCCCTCGGTATTCTCTACATATTGTTCCATGAGCCGGGCGGTTTTTTGAAAAGCCTCTCTGCGGTCAATCATCACGATTGTTGTGTTTAGAGGCGGCACTTGCCGTTCTCCCACTTCAAAAAGAAACAGATGATTATAGGCGGGACTACCTTGCATTTCGCCCCTTCCACTGTCTCTCATCGCCTCAGCGATAAAAAATGAGGCAAGTGGAGTGTAGATGACATACTCGCTTCTCACTTTCTCCAGTATCCGGCCGGCAGTTCGTCCGGAATCGCCGCTCTCATCAAAGGAGACCACCTTGATTTCCAAACTTTTACCCCGGTTTTCCGCGGCCTCCTGCCAGGCAGATTTTTCCGCTTTGCCCGGGAACGTAAACGCTTCGAAATAGGGGTCGGATACGATGGTAACATCCGGCGGAGTGCATGACGCGAAGAGGATGAGCATGATACTGCATAGTGCGGCAATAACCGTTTTCATAGAAGAAAATGTACCACTCGTTGCGGAGGCGGTCAATTGACCGTTCAGGGGGGGCTTTAGGGGCCTTTCAGTGAGCCGTTTCATCCCTGTTCACCCCGGCTACTTGACATCGGGTATACAAGACCCATAAAATCCACTGAAATCTAACACCAATCACACTATCAAGGAGACACAATGATTTCGTATAAGAAAATCGGTTTAGTTAATACCGTAGAAATGTTCAAAAAAGCTGTTAATGGAGGGTATGCGGTCCCTGCCTACAATTTCAACAACATGGAACAGCTGCAGGCCATCATCATGGCGTGTGTAGAGACAAACTCCCCCGTCATACTGCAGGTCTCCTCAGGGGCCCGCAAATACGCAAATCAGACCCTTCTGCGTTACATGGCTGAAGGGGCTGTAGAATACGCAAAGGAGCTCGGCGGCAATATTCCGATTGCACTCCACTTAGACCATGGAGACACATTCGAATTGTGCAAGAGCTGTATCGAGATGGGATTTTCATCAGTGATGATCGACGGATCGCACCATTCCTACGAAGAGAATATCGAACTGACAAAGAAAGTCGTAGATTTCGCCCACTCCCAGGATGAATATGTAACCGTAGAAGGAGAACTCGGAGTACTCGCGGGCATCGAAGATGATGTCGTAGCGGAGAAATCGACCTATACCCGACCGGAAGAGGTAGAAGATTTTGTCGGGAAGACCGGTGTAGACAGTCTTGCGATCTCGATCGGCACCTCTCACGGCGCAAATAAGTTCAAACCGGAACAGTGTACCCGCTCAGAAGACGGGATTCTCATTCCCCCTCCCCTCAAGTTCGAGATTTTAGAAGGGGTTGAACAGCGGCTGCCCGGATTTCCGATTGTGCTTCACGGCTCTTCCTCCGTACCAGCGGACCTCGTTCATATGATCAATGATAACGGCGGTGCGCTGAAAGATTCGGTAGGAATCCCCGAGGAACAGCTGCGCAGAGCGGCAAAATCAGCAGTATGTAAAATAAACATCGACAGCGACGGAAGACTCGCTATGACCGCTGCCATCAGAAAAACAATGGCGGAGAAACCCGAGGTGTTTGACCCGCGCAAATACTTGGGTCCGGCCCGCGAAGCACTGAAAGAACTGTATAAACATAAAATATCCAATGTTCTCGCGTCTGAGGGAAAAGCGTAATACGGAAGACGTCTTATTTATCGCGTAAAAGCAGAAACGAAGCCAGCGCTCCTCCGAGGAAGAGGACGGTTATTACAATACTCACGAGGATAAAGTTCCTGTAAAATAACAGGGCTGTAATACCGGGAACGCAGCTCAATGCGAGTGCCCCGACTAAAAAGGGGACTTTGAAAAATTGGAACGCATCGAGCATCAGTGTCAGGAGGAGCGTAGTGGCAAAAAGCAGACCTATGCGCAAAACCGGCAGGAGAAACAGTACGTAGAGATTGTAGCTGCCGAAATAATCGATTGTATCGACTACTCCCGCGAGAGTGTAAAAACCGGCAACAAAGAGAAAAACAGAGATCTCGTCCCCGTCTCCGGAAAAGCCGAAGAAGAGCAAAAACGCGATCATGGCAATACCGTGGAACAGCACATAATCATGCAGCCAATAGAAAAGAAACAGGGCCCCCGGATTCAAAAACGGTGGAACACCCGCAGGAATGATAAAATAGAGAACGGCGGCTGGGACGAATACTAATATTCCCCGGCGGAAATTGCCCCACAAATCATGGTCGAACCATTGGTCTCTCTTGAGTAAGACCGAGACGAGCAGTGCAGTTATGGGGACAGCGCCCAGAGAGAAAATAACCATAGCCGGATAAAAATAGCACGGTGATCAGGATTATGCAATGCAGTGAAAGTGATATCTAAAAATTGCTAATTAGAATGAGGAGAGCATCTCCAGTTCGTACCGGTTGACAGCCCAGCTCTTGTGTTTGCGCTCTTCCGCGGCGAGATTTTCGAAAAAATACCGAATTTCATCATAGTTGGTAGAAGAAGCGATAAACGAGTACAAATCAGCTGCTTTCTGTTCCCGTTCAATGATCAGATTCAGAAGATCGTTATAATCCATATTTTCCGAAAATTGATGTTCGGTCTGGAATTTTGCAGCATCTACGTCGGCAGGAGCGTTTGAAAAAGCTTCTTCGATGATCGGATCCTGCTGCACCTCGGACAGCTGTCTCTCATGTTCCTTCTCCTGGCTGATGAGTGACGAGAGAAGTTTTTTCAATCCCGGTCTTTCCGTTTTTTTGATATACCGGGTATAATAGTCCTGATCTTGTTTCTCGACTTCGGCAGCGTATTCGATCAATTCTAAAATAGTCAGAAAGGAGCTCCTTATAATTTTTTCATATACATTATTGCAAAAATGTTCCTTTTGTGCAATAAACTCTTTTTATTAGCTGGATTTGACTCTTTTACACGATGGTGTTATAGTATGCACCATCAAATCGTCCAAAAGAGGGGGTAGATTGGCCACAAACGGGTTGCGAATCAATAATAATATTCGAGTAAGAGAAGTGAGGTTGATTGATCACGAGGGAAATCAACGCGGAATACTACCGATTACCGAAGCATTAGAAATAGCTAAGGAAGCCGGGCTTGACCTTATCGAGGTTGCTCCGAAGGCGAATCCTCCGGTATGCAAAATTCTCGACTACGGAAAATACAAATACGATCAAGAGAAACGGGAAAAAGAGGCAAGAAAGAAACAGAAACTCGTAAAGATGAAAGAGATCAGAATGCAGCCTAAAATTGAGGAGCATGATCTCCAGTTCAAAGCAAAACATATACGAGAGTTCTTAGACGAAGGAAACAAGGTAAAAGTAACGGTACGGTTTAAAGGCAGAGAGCTTGCCCACACTGAATTGGGAAGAGTTGTCCTTGATAAATTGCTCGTCTTACTGGAAGACTCATACAGTGTTGACAAGAAACCGAGTATGGAAGGACGGTTCATGTCTATGATTCTCAGCCCGAAGTCGAAAAAGCATTAACGATAACTTAGTTTTTATCTCCGTTATATGGAAGAAACACGTATAAAGAAGGAAGGTACACCATGCCGAAAATGAAAACACGCAAAAGCGCTGCAAAGAGATATTCTGTAACCGGATCAGGCAAAATCAAATATAAGAAACAAGGTTTGCGGCACATTCTTACTAAGAAAAGCCCTAAGCGGAAACGGAATTTACGTAAAGCCGGGATCTTGAGTCCCGAAGAGACAAAAAAAGCAAAAAAGCTATTACCCTACAGTTAGTGAAGGAGCACAATAGATGGCAAGAGCAGTTGACGGGACAAGAAGACACGACAGACGGAAAAAGACGCTCAAACAGGCGAAAGGATATTGGGGCCGGCGCAGTAAACTGTACCGAACGGCCAAAGACGCGGTAGCAAAATCACTTTCGTATGCATACCGGGACCGGCGGCAAAAGAAACGGGTCATGCGCAGACTTTGGATTACCCGTATTTCGGCAGCCTGCAAGGAAAACGGTATCTCTTATTCACGGTTTATCAACGGTCTGAACAAGGCCGGGATAGAACTGAACCGCAAAGCGTTATCCAATATGGCCATTGAGGACAAACAGGCCTTTTCAGCAGTAGTAGAAAAGGCGAAACAGGCGCTCGGCAGCGCCTAAGGAGAGTACACGCTATGATTACCCTGGAACAGATTCAGAAACTGGATGCACAGGTAAAAAAAGCGGTTTCCCGCATTGAGGAGTTGAAAACCGAAAATAACGGTCTGAAAAAGAAACTAGATGATTATCAAAAGCGCATCGAAGAGTTGGAAATCCTCATTTCAGATTTTAAAAGAGACCAGGGAGAAATCGAACAGGGTATCATTAACGCACTCTCTCAGCTAGAAAAACTGGACGCTGAAGGCGGCGGGGAAACACTTGAAGCTCAGGCCAGTTATGATGAACTGGCCGAAGAACAGAGTCCTCGAGCACCGGAAGCTGTCGGATTCAATCCCTCCGGTGAACAACCGGAAGAAGAAAACGCATCAGAGAGCGAGGCAGCCGAAAACGAAGTCGAAAACGAGGAAGAACCTCCCGATTCGACTTCCGAACTCGATATCTTTTAAACAGATATGAATGATGGAGTAATGCAGATAAATCTGCTCGGTACTTCATTTACGATAAAAGCTGATGAAGACCCTGAATATGTAACTAACCTCCTCTCCTACGTTGAGGCGAAAGTAAAAGAGATCGAATCAACAGCTACACTCAAAGAACCGCTCAAGATCTCGATCCTCACCAGTCTCCTTATCGCAGACGAACTGTTCAAAGAAAGGGAGAAAGCCCCACAGCACGGCACAGGCGAGCAGAACCGGTCTCACGATTCCGACGAGGTGACGAGAATAACAAAAAATATGATCGAGCGGCTCGAGAGGACACTCAGAGAATAGGACCGCCGAGAATAGGATGGCCCTCTATCCGAGAACATCCATTATCTCTTCGCGGTCCAGACAATCGTAGCTGCAACCTTCCGCTGTAACGATCCCGGCAGCGAGTTTGTTCGCAAGCCTGCCGCACACCTCCAGCGGATACCCTTCCGTATATCCGTGCACAAACCCCGCGGCAAAAGAATCGCCTGCAGCAGTGGTATCGTGCGGTACCACTTTCTCTCCCGGAATATCGATTATTTTACCTTGGGCAGTCACTGAGCACCCCTGTGCACCTTTTTTCATGACAACGATCCTGCCCAGGTCACGGGACTCTTCGAGAATAGCAGCGTCTTCCTTTTCTCCGGTCATCGCACTCAACTCATCACGATTTGCAAAAAGAATATCCACTCTGCCGGGGAGCCATTCGCGCAGTTCGGCTCCTGAGCGCTCCACTACGAAGATATCTGCAAGATCGAAAAACACTTCCATTCCCCGTAAAAGGCACTCTTCCATTGCCCGCGTTGTTGCCTCTTTCTGATTGTCCGTGTCCCACATAAAACCTGTCGTATAAAAATAATCCGCACTCTTAAACCTGTTCCAGTCGATATCATCCGAAGTAAACTCCCGATTAGCACCCAGATAGGTAAACATCGTACGCTCGTAATCAGGGGTAACGATAATCGCCGATTTACCGGTAGCAGTTTTTTTCCATGCCAATGCGGCATCAACCCCTAATTGGTTCAAAATTCTCTCGAAGTGGAGCCCCTCTTCGTCTTTTGATACTGCACCCATAAAAAGCGGCTTGTTTTCATCATCCTGCCTCAGCCAGGCAATACCGCGGAGTGTATTCGCGCAGCTCCCTCCCGAGGTCCTCTTCGGTATTCCCCCCACCAGGACGACACGGCTCATCTGCTCTTCGTCCACTAAGTTCATCGTTCCGGCCCGGGCTTCCAATTCTTGTAAAGCCGAGTAATCGGTGTGCATAATCAAATCCATCAATGGATTGCCAATTCCTACTATCTTACTCATAAATTACTCCTCCAGCCTTATTGACAACGGCTTTTAATCTATCATAGTATGAAAATCAAAGCTATGGCCTTAGTTACCAGCCAACAGATATCACGGTATTTTTCAATATATAAAAACATCGACGTTACTTTTACGAAACAGGTAATTGAAGCGACCGGATTACAGACAAAACAGGTGTTTTTGAAGTGTCTCGGCGAACAATTGCCCTGTATCATCTACTCTACTTCGATGAGCGGGGCTAAAGTAGTGGCAAGTGTTTCTGAAAAGAACTTCGAGCTGTTCCGCAAAGCGAACAATGTTGTATCTCTGAGATTCAGCTTCAAACAGGCGGACAAAATCGATCCGGTATCATTTTTCGTCGGTGCAAAAATAAGCGGGTTTAATCCCTACAACCCGGACAAACCGAACCTCAACTATATCTCTATGACCTATACGCAGCGCCCTCCGGATGATCTCATCGAGATCTTAGGGCTTCTCCTCGATGCAAACATCAATGCAAAAAAAAGGAAGGAGGAGCGGGTCCTTATTACCCCCGATGCTATCCGCAAGCTCGGTCTCAAAGCGAAAGAGGTCCAGATATTAATCGACAATGTCCCCCGAATGGGAATACTCCGTGATATATCTTTCTCAGGGGCCAAGGTTATCGTCGTGGGTGTGGCAAAATTCCTCTTGGAAAAGCCGGCTTCGCTTAAGATCGAACTCGAGGACAAACAGCAGGCCCTTATCCTCAAGGGAAAAATCATCCGCTACGAGCCTGTCGAAGGGAGAAAGGACCTCGCTGCTTTGGTTGCCCTTTTTGATGAAAACAGTGTGCCCATGGAGTATAAAATGCGGCTCAACGATTATCTGACCCATCTCCGCAAGACTACACAATCCAATCTCGAGACCGGTGATTCCGCATGAGTGATTCCCGCGACGATGTACCCGAACCGTTGAAAAACATTATATATATCTCGATTCCGGATGATTTAGGCAGGACTATAGGAGAGTTCGAAATAGACCCAACGATTCTCCTCCCCGTGGAAACACCGCCGGGTGATGAAGAGTTCCAGCTCCACTCCCTCTCCTGGGAGATGATAATAGCTGCAATGCTAAAAATACTGGCATATCAGCCTGATCATAGACACGCCGATTATTACCGCAGATTCATCAATGCTGCAAACCCCGGTATCGTCGCAGAAATGACCCAAACCGCCATTTTTAAGGCAAAAAACAAGGATTTTGATATTGCTGAGGAGATTTTCCGCGCATTATCCAACCTGGAACCGGAAGATGTATCCAATACGGTAAACCTCGCCTTAGTCCAGGAGCAGCATTCCCAGGTCTACGAGCAGATCGGCAATGAGGAACTCAAAGATGCCTATCTCGAGGCAGCGTTTCTCTCTTATAAAGAAGCTCTCCGCCGTGATCCTGAATCACCCGATGTCCACTACCATGCCGGCAATTTTTTTCTCAGGCAAAACAACTTTCGGAAGGCCGAAGAACATTTTACCCGCTACCTGGAGCTGGGTACGGAAAAAAAACGGATCTCGGAAATAAAAAAAGTTCTCGAAGAGATCAAGAGCCACAAAAACCTGGACAATCTGTTCAAAGAAGCTTACGACTTTATCCGGATGGGCAAAGAAGAGGAAGGGGTAAAGAAAATCGAACAGTTCATGGAAATTCGCCCGGACATCTCCAATGCGTGGTTCCTTCTAGGGTGGGCATGCAGGCGCATGGAACAGTACGACCGGGGAAAGCAGGCCTTTGAGAAAGCGTTGGAACTCGGGTCTGAAGAAACCGACACGCTCAATGAACTGGCAATCTGTCTCATGGAGCTCGGAGAATACAAAGAAAGCCGGAAAATGCTCTCACGGGCCCTCAAAAAAGAGCCTGAAAATGTAAAGATCATCTCGAATCTAGGTATTCTCGCTCTCAAAGAAGAAAATGAAGAAGAGGCTCTCGGGTTTTTTAAGAGTGTGCTGGAAATAGCTCCGGATGATCCCATCGCCCAGCAGTACATTTCATTCCTCGATTCTAAATAGTTTGTTACTGCCTCAAACCTTGTTACACTTTCCCGTTAGGCGAGGGCGAAGGCGGGCAGATACTCCGGCCCCTTTTTAAGCGGG
>CAZKZZ010000120.1:0-1299 GCA_964557375.1 uncultured Spirochaetales bacterium
GCCATCGTTTTGGCCGATTCCTTCAATGGGACGGTCTGCAGATCGACACCGTTTACAAACACCGTGCCGTAGTCCGGTTCCAGGTAACGATAGATACATCTGAGCAGGGACGATTTCCCGCTTCCATTCGGACCAATAAGCCCTACCAGTTCACTTGGGCCGACTGAAAACGAAATACTATCGAGGACGGTTTTCGAATCGACGGACCAGCCGATCTCTTCGAGGTGTACCGATACCTTTTCAATTCTATTCATTGTGTGGTCTCCTTGCTTCTCTGCAGCACCCAGATAAAAAACGGTGCTCCGCAGATTGCCGTGATGATGCCGATGGGCAGTTCCATGGGAGAGAGGATGGTCCTAGCGAGTACGTCCGCCCAGATGAGAAAGAGCGCACCCGAGAGCATGGACAGGGGCAGAAGATTCTTGTGATTACTGCCGCATAAGAGGCGGACGATGTGGGGGACCATCAACCCGACGAACCCGATGGAACCGCTTAACGCGACCAGCACCCCTGTCATAAGTGAGGTTACAAGAAATATCTTTTTTCTGAATGCGGAACTATCGAGCCCGAGTGACACCGCCGTTTCTTCACCCATGCTGATGCTGTTGAGGTGTCGGGCGTGAAAGAAGAGGTACATAAATCCTGCGGGAATAATTACGGCAGGAAGGGGGAGGTTGTTCCATTTTCCCGATGCAACAGAGCCTAAAAGCCAGTAGGTGACCTCCCGCAGCCCCTGGTCGGGAGCAAGATAGGTGAGAAAGCTCGTAACCGCTGAAAATAGATACGAAACCGCCACCCCGGAGAGGATCAGCTTTTTAGCAGTCATCCTCCCCCCGGAACTGGATATGAAGAAAACAAGGGAGAATGCGGCCAGAGCGCCTAGGAATGCTGCAAACGAGACGGCCCACATCCCGAGAACACCGAGTGTGCCTGAGAGTATGATGAATGAGGCCCCTGTAGAAGCACCGGCCGACATTCCCAAAATGTAGGGGTCGGCCATGGTATTGCGTACGACTGCCTGCATAACCGCGCCGATGACAGCCAACCCGCCCCCCACCAAAACGGTAAAGATGATACGCGGTGCGCGGATCATCCACACGATCTGTTCACTGGATTTTGCCCATTCTCCGTGTTTGAGTCCTGTTGCTTTATAAAACAGAATCCGCCAGACCGTTCCCACATCGATATGGACAGAACCGAAGGTGATGGAAACAAGCATACTCACAAGCAGTGCAGCTACAAGAGAGATAACCAGCAGCTGAAATCGATATTTCTCCGTGATATAGATGTTTGTACTGC
>CAZKZZ010000120.1:1399-11610 GCA_964557375.1 uncultured Spirochaetales bacterium
ATCTGTTCCTGACTCACCGTGGCCCAGGCCCCCTCGACATCGGCAAACGCATTTTTACCACCGGCGAGGCTGATAATTTCATGCGGTGTACCGGTGCCGGCACCAACGTAGGGACCGTTCTTACCAAAACTGTCCAACCACAGTACGGACGGTTTTTCGAAAGCATTCGCTTCAGCATCTTCAGGAACCGCGCTTTCGAGGTCCGCTTTGACCTTCTCGATGTAGGCCTCTGCCCGCTCTTCGATCCGGAAGATCTTCCCAATTTCCCGGATCTCTCGATAAAGCGCGTCAACGGTCCACGGGTCCGGCCGTAACGCTTTGTTCGAAGCGTAAGAGGGGCTTAGATAGGAGTTGATCCCCAATTCGAGCAGTTCCTTCCGAGCGGCCAGTCCCCGTTTCTCGGAGAATGCACTCGAGAACCCTCCGTATACGAAGTCCGGCTCCGCTTTGATCAAGACCTCTTTGGAAGGATACTTGTCCGAGAGGACCGGAATCGAATTGTATGCCTCGGCAAACAGGGGGAGAATCTCATCATCCATATATGCCGTGCCTACCATCCGGCCTTCGAGCCCGAGTGCAAACATGATCTCTGTGGGAGTTTGGTTCATGGTCACCGCGCGTTCGGGAGCAGAATCAAATTTTATTTCCATTCCGTCGTTCGATATGATGACTGTTTCCTGTGACCGGCCAGATTCTCCGGTATCGGGTCTTTCCTCTACCGCTCCTTCCGCGCCTGCAACGGCTGCAGCGAGAAGGAGTGATGCAATGATTAGCAAGACCTTTTTGGGAATGTTCGTAAAATGTGTTGTGATAAAAGACATAGGTTTCCTCCTAAGATAGTGATTTAGGGAGGAAAAACAGCTTTTTACAGGGATTACAAGACGCGCTTGTTTCTGTTTATGAGCCGTATCTTCCCTCGAAAATAAACGTTTTCAGGCAGTAGACCTGGCTTCCGGTTTCCCGGTTACAGTGGCGGGGCCGCTGCGGATTTTCACCGCATTCCTCTGTCCTGAAACTGGCTTTGTTGATTAGTAGTATCTTATAATTCCAAAATGATCAAGTGATGGCATGATTCAAAAAACCCGGTATACTACAGGAAACAACAGCGGGAGAAGTGGTGATGAGCAATCACATTGTACTGTTAGGTGATTCGGTTTTCGATAACAAAGCGTACGTTGGGCAAAGCGGCAAGCCTGTAGAGGTTTACCTCGGGCAGTTCTCAGGCAGAGGTTATCGGATTACATCACTTGCAGAGGACGGGGCGAGGATCGAAGATGTGTACCGGCAGGCTGAGGCGGTCCCGAAAGATGCGGCCGGATTGTTCCTGAGCGCGGGCGGGAACAATATAACCCGGCATATCAGTTATCTGCAGCAGCCGGCAGAGTCGGTAGCGGAGGTACTGCTTACGTTTTACAGTATGGTCGATGAGTTCGCCGCCGGCTACAATCGGCTGATCGAGCATCTCAGCTCACTCGGAATACCGCTTACCGTCTGCACCATCTACAACTGTGCGTTTCCGAGTGTTGAGGGGCAAAAATGTGTCGAGACCGCCTTAGCGTTGTTCGACGATGCGATTATTCAAAGCGCCTATCGGTTTTCACTTCCGTATATCGACCTGAGGATGGTGTGCAGGGACGAGACGGATTATGTAAACGAGATCGAGCCGTCGGACAGCGGCGGGAAAAAAATTGCGGAAGCATTACTTCGTGAAATCCGTATGTGAGTGTTTCATTGATATGTTTTTTCTCTCGGCTCGAGTGCACTAATTGAAACATATTTCATTGGAGTTCTATACCTTAATCAAGCATCAAATACACTGCGCTATCAGCTGAATCCAGCTGCTGCCCGTTCAAACCGACCTGCGCTCGAACATGATACCGTTTCCCCGTTTCGAGATATCTGAGTAATGCAGTGATCGGAAACGACGCTTCCAGGTAGTCTCGCCCCCTCCTCATTGAACCTGTTGCCAACTCTTTCGAGGCCCAATCCGCTTCGACCCATCTAAAGACTTTTGCATACCAAGTATTGTCCCAATATTGACAGGTAATATTGATATTCCCGCCGGGTATATCAAAAAACACCTGATACCACACCCCGTTGCTCGCGTATAAGCTCTCTCCGTCTACAGAAAAAAGCATATAGACCGAATCCTCATCCCGGGAAACTTTAACGGTACTGATATCACCTCCCGGTTTCATGCTGTCCCCTCTTTTATCCGTAATGAGTGTCGGGAGCAGAATCCAGTCTTCCCGTCTCCCGTCCACTTTGATATCACCAGGATCAACAGATGGCAAACGGGAATCAGCGAGATCTCCGGTATAGAAAGCACGGCTGCCGGAGAAAGCCCCTCCGACCTGCGTAAAGGAAGTGTCCGGGCCGGAAACAGTTACCCGGGAAAATGTATCCGGTAAGAAGGAATCGATGTCCCGCAGCAGCTCCTTTCCCCGCCGGATATCCACCTCATTCATCCCGCTACTGGTTCTTCTATTCTGTCTTTTTCTGATTTTAGTAAGCCAGTTTTCATATTTTTCCCGCTGCCGGGTAAAGTATTCTCCGCCTCCGTCTAACAGCTCGATAGTCTCTTCCAATCTGGCGATAACCGCATTATCCTTGCTAAGGTCTGTCCAGCTTTGAACAATTTCCCTATCGAGCGTATTGAAAAACTCGGCCTCTTTTTCCGTTACCGCGGGTACCGTAAACGGCACGGTAGTCGCTGACCCTTCTATTACTTCTATACTGTCTGAGTAGAGCGTATAGCTTCCAAGCAGTCTGTTCTGTTTGACCGAGAGCTGATAATCCCCGATGAGCACCTTCCGTATTTCCCTGCTGTTCCTCCCGGCAAACATCCCGTTCATTTCGATTGTATAACTGCCCTCCGCTCCTTCAGGTTCAAAATAGATCGATCCGTAGCCGATATGTCTCCCACTGAACCCTTCGATAAGAGAAACGACGATGCGGTCAGAGGCATCAAAGATATCGAAGAGCATTTCAGCTTTTTCACTTACACCAAGGACAATTTCTTTGTCCTGCCTGTCCCAGACCGACATCTTTATCAGTATCGAACCGTCATTCTCTTCAATAACGTTTCCGAAGATAATATTGTCGACTTGTTCCCGCTCCGCGTAAAGCAGAATCGATTCTTCAGAGAACTGCTCGATTCCGGTATCCTCTATTACATCATATTTCCCAAGGAGTTTGAGCGTGAGAAGGACAGTATCATAAATCGCAGAACAAACACTGTCGAACCTCGGATCATCCATCGGAGATGTTAACGGTAGTACTGCGACACGGCTTTGAAAATCGGGCGAATCTGCGTTTACTGCACATAAAGACAAGCAGTATACAAATAGAAACAGACAGCAGCTTTTCTTCATTATTCTAACCCCTCAAAGGAAATTGCAGAGACAAAAAACTCTTTGATTTCGGGTTGAGAGAGCAGACCGTCTTCCGTGAATGTACCATCATCATTCTCTGCAACAATGTGGGTAAGATACTTTTGATGACCGGGAATAAGCACATACGCCTCCGCAACAGCAGAATCACTTCTAACTGCAGCCGTTATGCTGATGTACCTGTTGTTTATAATAAAAGATTCTTCCTGAACTGAAAAACCATTCTCGCCCGGGACTATATCTGCCAGGTCTTTTTTTTCAGTTGCAGAGACTGTCGTAACACACAACTTCCGTCCGGGCAGGAATCTGTAGAACACACTGCCGCCGGGAATGTCTCCGGCCCAATTCCAGAATCCGCTAAAATCATGAAAATCATAAACACCCGAAACAACTCTCCTGCTTATACCGGTCTGTTCAGTACCGACCCCGGCAGCGATTCCCGCACAGAGTTCCATCATGTCCGCACCTGACGTATCGGCCGGCTGCAGTTCGAGCAGATAGAACCCGTCCTCTCTCTGAACTGTTGATACATAAAACGGAGAAGATCCCTCTTCTTTTCCGCACTCGAGGACAATAATAGTATTTTCAGGGTCAGTGTTGCGCATGCTCCCGGTAATGTTTACCTGTTCGAGTATTGTGTTCTCTAAAAACCGGAGCAGTTCCCGCTCCGTCAGTGTAAAACCGGTATGGCACCACTCGAGGCAACCGAGGTAAGTCCCTTCAGCATCCGAAAAAGTCAAAAACAAGTCTTCTTTTTCATGGAGGGTGAACATCCAGCCTTCCGGAAGTGATATACCGAGACCGTACAAAATAAGATGATTGTCCGGAGGCAGGGGGATGAAATCTTTCTCCGTCTGGGATGATTTCCATCCCCCGATTGAAGTACATGATGTGAAAAGACCCAAAACAATAAGGACCACAAAATAATAACACAGGATAGGTGGTCTGCGAGTTCTACCGCCGGTCATATACTCTCCTATTCTACTTTTCTACTTTTCTATACGCCCGAACCTCGGCATAGATCGTGACGAACCACTGCTCACCATACCCTGTCGGACTCCACAACCACATAACCGATCCACTCGACTAAAACAAACCCAAAACTGCATGAAAGCGATAGAAAAAGAATCCATCCTGCCTTTACTATAGGCTAGAAAACACGAACCTATTTGATAGATTCTATTCACTTTTTATATATGCTTCTACTTCAGCATAAATTTTTACAAACCATTCATCACCATAAACTGTTTCTTGTTGATAATCGTGTTGTATTGTATATACGACTTCGTCAGCATCCAGTCGATAATTCGCATTCCATACTCGTTCTCTCAATTTGTTTAATGCTTTTTCTTTACCAGAGCTTATTGCTTCTTTTCTAGAAGATCGACCGCCAGCAAAATAATCTCCAGTATCAATTTCTACATTGAATATCGTATACGTGTATTGTGGTCCGGAACTAGAAGCGATTTCATCATCTGGTGTATTTGTAATAGATTCAGTCCCCTGTAAGGCTTCAGCAGTTGTTTCATCTTTTACTACCCGTTCCGCATAAGCCGACCCGCTATCCGTTGTTGACGACATGCCTGTATCTCTCCCCCCTTGCGATGGACCGCCACCTGAACCGGTGGTGTACGGCGAGAAATCCGACTCTGTTGAGGACGAACGCGGTGGCGTCGAATCTGTAGTCCTTACCACCCGCTCCGTGGACGGTTCCTCTCGCTCCGGTTCCGATGTATCCGGATATTTCGGGGGAGCGTAGATGGGGTTCTCCCCGGTAAGCCCATGGGATTCACGTAAATCCTCTATATCTTCCAGCGCATCCAATGCCCACTGGTTTTTCTCTACCTTGACCGGTTCCTTCTCCCGTTCCCGCTCTCTGCGTTCCGCTTCCCGCTCTTCCGCTGCTATCCTCTCCGCCTCACGCTGGTCGGCTTCTTCCTCCCGCAGTCTCCGCTCCTCCTCGAGCTGCCGCTCGAGCTTCTGCCGTTCGAGCCGCATCAGATACACTTGGTCGATCCGCTTCCCGTCCCTGTATTCACACCGCTCCGCTACATCCCCGAAGGTGTAAAACCCTACTCCGTGGGGCACCCCGTTTACGAACGGCCCCTCATAGGTCTCTCCGTTCGCCTTGACCAGCTTCCCCTCACCTTCGAACCGCCCGTCTACAAACGTGCCGGTATACGTCCCGCCGTTGCGGAAATAGTAGGTGCCGCTCCCGTGGGGCTTTTGGTCCTGCAAGGTCCCGAGATACCGGTCCCCGTTTTGAAACCGTACCGCTCCGTCTACGAGCACACCCCCTCTAAAAGAGCCTTCATAAACCTCCCCGCTGCCGGTGGTAAGCTTTCCCTTGATTAGGCTGCCGTTCTCGAACTCTCCCCCTAAAATGAGACTATCGTCTTCGAGAGAAATCGCCTCCCCCCTTCCCTCCGCGTAACCGCCCCGGTTGCTCCCACCTAAAAACGCCCAGCTCCCGTACGGTTCGACGATGCGCCCCGCCTGCTGCGAGACAATCCTCCGCTGCCCATTGGTCCACTCTTCGAGTACCGCTCCCGAGCCGGGAGTAAACTGCACGCCCCGCCCGCTTTTTGCATCCGCACTGAAATAGCCCGCATACCACGACCCGTCCGCGTCGAGATACACCCCCGGCCCCTGTCTGCTGTTCTTCGAAAACCAGCCACGAAAGGACCCACCGTCTGCATAAAAGAGGGTCCCGTAGCCTTCCATCCCGGCCTCGGTTATCCTGCCCGAGAACCGGTTGCCCTCACGGTCCCTCCCGCTGCGGTCGAACCCGTGCCGCGCGTACCCCTCGGCATTGTAGCCGCTGCGGTCAAAGCCCTCCCTGTCGTAGCCGGTGAGGATATGATAACCGTCCATGTACAATACTTCTTCCGAGATAATTGAAGCCAGCTGTGTTTCAGACTTGCAATCAATGAATAAAAACGATAAATCCACTCCATATTTATCAGAAAAAGTTAGATCGACATATATATATGGGGATAATGATAGAGCTTCATAGTGAAGTTGCTTGTTCTTTTTCTGATGATGTATTGTTATCATTTCTATTGGAATTTTTCCTCGCTTGTGCTCATTATATATACTTGAATCATAGAAATACTGTGAACCTGCTTTCTCTAAGGTAAGATCAATATAAAAACAACGATAATGAGTCTTATTGATGAAATCAGTAGGATCATAGGTTTCGAAATAATAGTACAGGGTATTGCCGTCACGGTAGATATCTGTTCCATCTGCAACAGGATTCACGTATGACATGGATTGGAACTCAGCCAAACCAATGTAGACGGCATTATCTTCTGTTAAACCAACTGTATTGATATTCTCGGGAAACTCGATCATCTCCGTTTCGGTAACCCGCTTAATACGGGGAACTATATAGCGGTACGTACCTTCATCCGGGTTTTTGAGATATGTTTTCGGAATATAGAAAATAGTAGAGCAGGAAAAGAAGAGAAATAAAAGTACCATAGAAATTGATAACAATACCAGCCGGCACAGATTGAGACGTTTAATAGGGTTTTTATTTTCCATAGGTTCTCCCTTGATTCGAATTGCGAACCAGGAAGGACGGAGCCGTCACTGTCGCAGTATTAGTTGTAATACAAGAGGGAGAACATCACGGAGTAAACCGAATTAGGAGACCGCATCCTTCACTTTTTTACTCTGTCTCTTTTAGTATAGCCGCTATCGGTAGTAAGTCCAGCACTTTTTCTAATTAGATCGCTTTGACGAGGGGTTTTTGAACAGGTATAGAGGTTACTCGTCAGTCCAATTTTCGATCTTTAAACCCGGAACTCTTTTGAATTCAGTAACATTGTTTGTGACCAAACAAAAATCTCTGGAAATGCATTGAGATGCTATTTGCAGATCGTAAGGACCTATAGGTATTCCTTTCTTATGGAGATAAGCTCTCAGAAATCCAAAGTTTTCACAATCTAGTTCAGAAAAAGGAATAATTTCAAAGGGAGTCAAAAACTCCAACAACGTATCTCTATTTCTTTTAGGATATAGACTTTTTGCTACTCCATATTCCAGTTCCGCGACTGTAACAGCTGACAGGGCTATGGAAAACGGTCCTTGTTTCATAACTTTTTGAGTCAACGAGGGGTATTTCTTTTTTATTATGTAAATACAGATATCGGTATCAAGAAGATACACTAGAACAGCTCCCTCTCCTGCTGTTCCGGTTGTTCCCTTCCTTTTTCGAAAACATCATCAGAAAATCTGTCCAAACTTTCGTCAAATGCTTTCCATGGATCTTCTTTAGATGTAAGAATTAGTGACTTCCCAATTTTCTGAATATACAGTTCGTTTTCATCAATTGAAAATTCCTTGGGGATCCGGATTGCCTGGCTGTTCCCGCTTTTAAATACTTTGGCCGTGTGCATAGCTTCCTCCTCTATTAAGTATATACCTTTGTATATACAAAGATCAAGTACCAATTACAATTTTAAACCGAATTTTCCGGACCAGGTTTATACCGTATCAATATCCAATTTCTCGGATAATTTATGTAATTGCTTATCACAGCTTAGGAGTCTTGCTCCGGTCCTACGCGCTAATATCAGATAAAACATATCATATACAGGATGTTTTAGTCGTATCGATTCTTTGATAACTTCGCGCCACAGGCTTTGAGTAGAACAAAAGTCATCGACCAAATCAAGACAAAACTCTATGCCTTGAAAACACTGATCATCCGTTATATTAGAAAAAACTCGATATTTCCAAAACGAATTGGTGACTTCTGATACAAATATATCAGGAGCGGTGACGATCGAGCATTCGGATAACAGGTCCTTGAACTCAGTTCCCCGGTTTCCCTCTAAAGCGATCTCTAAAGCGACACTTGCATCCAAAACGACTGTCATCGTTGTCTATCTTCCCGAATCAATTCCACCGGGTCCGGCAGATTTTTTTCCTTGAGCCCTAACCCTGTAAAGGATTCTAAAACTCTTTTGCGTCTTTTGATATTTGCCATTCTCGAATCAATGCTCTCTTTGAGTAGTACGATTGTCTCTTGAGTAAGACTTCTGTGGTCTTTTGCCGCTAAATAGCTGATTTGATGGTAAATTTCTTTGGGTAAATCTCGAACTTGTATACTCGGCATACTGTCTCCTTGCATGCAATTATACTACATTTTGCATGTACGAGCAATAGACAGAGAAAATTTTTGTTGAATATTATTCATGCATCGCTATACTGTAAAAATACGGAGACAATGAAATGGAAAGCCGATTCTTTGATCATCCCATACTCAATTCCCCGTATGAATATCCTCAAAAGCATTGGGAGTTGGATTCTTCGGGACAACCGACGCACCGAATAATTGATTCACGCAGAAAAGCATCGTTTGTAACACCAATTCCCAAACCGAAAAAGAGAAAAACCGATACCGGCAAACAACAAGAAATGGTCTTTGATGAAGGGCGGGGTCTCTCTACTGATAATCAGCAGTATGATCCAACTTCGATTATTAATGAGCTCCGCGGTTATGTGGACAGGTGGCGTGCGTTGGAAAACGTATTCGATTGGCGGGTAACACCTGAGACGGCACGGCTGCTGCAGCACTGGCGTCATCACCACTTCATCGGGGTACGGCCGTTTTTCTGTCAGGTGGAAGCGGTAGAGACGGTGATTTGGCTTACCGAAGTTGCCCCCCTAATAGCTCGGGAGACGAAGAAGGGAAAAGATACGAAAAAGTTTATCGATTATCTCGACCGAGCAAATAGTGAGGCGAATCCGGAACTTTCACGATTGGCGCTCAAACTTGCAACCGGTACCGGGAAGACCGCTGTCATGGCGATGCTTATCGCATGGCAGACGATAAACGCGGTCCGGCGTCCGGGCAGCAAGAAGTTTTCCCGCGGATTTTTGATTGTAACTCCCGGTTTGACTATTAAAGACAGATTGCGGGTCCTCAAACCGAATGATCCGGACAGTTATTACCGGAGCCGAGAGATTGTTCCTCAAGACATGCTTCCCGATCTTGATCGGGCGAAAATCGTTATAACCAATTATCATGCGTTTAAGCTTCGTGAACGGTTTGAATTATCGAAGGGAGGACGATCGTTGCTGCAGGGAAGAAGCGGCACACCAATTTCTACCGAGGAAACGGAAGGGCAGATGCTGCAGAGGGTAATGCCGGAATTGATGGGTTTTAAGCGTATCTGGGCATTTAATGATGAGGCCCACCATTGTTACCGTGAAAAACCGGATGCTTCCGAAGAAGACGGGTTAAAAGGTGATGAAAAGAGCGAAGCGGAGAAAAATAACGAAGCAGCGCGATTGTGGATTTCCGGTTTGGAAATCGTGAATAGAAAAATCGGGTTATCGCAGGTAATCGATCTTTCCGCAACACCATTTTTCCTCCGAGGATCGGGGTATGCCGAAGGTACGTTGTTCCCCTGGACAATGAGTGATTTCTCATTAATGGATGCAATCGAATGCGGTATTGTGAAATTGCCCCGAGTTCCGGTCGCCGACAATATACCCGGGCAGGAAATGCCGAAGTACAGAAACCTGTGGGAACATATCGGGAAAAAAATGCCCAAGAAAGGCCGCAGTAAGGCAAAGAACCTCGATCCATTAAGCATACCGGTAGAATTGCAGACCGCACTCGAGGCATTGTACGGTCATTACGATAAAACGTTTAATTTATGGAAAGAGAGCGGGTTAACGGTCCCGCCTTGTTTTATTATTGTGTGCAACAATACTTCGACTTCAAAACTTGTCTACGATTATATCTCCGGTTTTGTCCGGGAAAATAGCGACGGGACAACCTCCTTTGAAAACGGCAGG
>CAZKZZ010000121.1:0-6667 GCA_964557375.1 uncultured Spirochaetales bacterium
GCCATTGACACGGAAGCGTAAATCGTGTCAAATTGAAGAAGTCCTGCCTCGCTTGTTTATTCTTCTTACTGTAACACTGCTTGCAGTGGATTATTCCAATCCGGTACAAACACGGCGGTTAAAACGAATGGCCCCTTATCTCCGATACTATGAAGGAATTAACTCAGTCACACTGATCGGAAACTATCTGCCCCGCCGGTGCGGTATCGCCACATTCACCACCGATCTTGTTGAAGCCATCTCTGCGGAAGCCCCGGACATAAACTGTTCGGCGGCGGCCATAAATGACAGGCCGGAAGGCTATGAATATCCTGAGAAAGTACGGTTTGAGATCAACCAGAACAAACTTTCCGATTACACCGTAGCATCGGAGTTTCTCAGTATCAACCATACGGACATCGTCTGTGTTCAGCACGAATACGGTATCTTCGGAGGGCCGGCAGGCAGCCATCTTTTAAAGCTTCTCGGAGAACTGCGCATGCCGGTGGTGACAACACTGCATACGGTTCTCAAAGCTCCGTCCCCGGAATATCGGGAAGTTACGCAGAAACTCGCCGAGCTGTCCGATAAACTGATCGTTATGAGCCGGAAGGCTGTTGATTTTCTAAGAGATATCTACGGCATCCCGGAAGAAAAAATCGCTTTTATCCATCATGGTATACCGGATACGCCCTTTATTGATCCCAACTTCTATAAAGACCAATTCGGCGTAGAAGGTAAAAAAGTAATTTTGACCTTCGGTCTTCTTTCTCCTTCAAAAGGTATTGAATATGTGCTGCAGGCGCTTCCCGCCATAAAAAAGAAACATCCCGATATCGTCTATATCATACTCGGCGCTACGCATCCCCATGTGTTGCGTTCTCACGGGGAAGAATACCGGATTGGTCTGCAGCAATTGGTGCAAAAGCTGGACATAAGAGACCAGGTTATTTTTCAAAACCGTTTCGTCGGATCAAAAGAACTGTGTGAGTATCTCGGCTGTGCCGATTTATATGTGACCCCTTATCTTGAAGAAGCCCAAATTACTTCCGGAACCCTTATCTACGCTATGGGTACGGGGAAAGCAGTTATCTCTACACCGTACTGGTACGCAACGGAAATGCTCGCCGACGGTAAGGGAATTATCGTCCCCTTTAAAAACTCCGAGGCGTTAGCGGAACAGATTAACCACGTCCTTGACAACGACATAAACCGTAACTCGATACGCAAAAGAGCATACACGTTCTGCCGGGCGGCGATTTGGAAAGAGGTAGCTCGAAGATACTTAGAAGTATTCAGCGAGGTGAAATCCCATCGTGCTACAGCACCGCGACCGCGTCATACGTATATCGAAAACGTTAAAACAGTTACAAATTTCGATCTTCCTGAACTGAAGCTCGATCACATGACAATGCTCACCGACGACACGGGTATTTTACAGCATGCGGTTCATACTGTTCCCAACCGTGATCATGGATACTGCACCGATGATAACGCAAGAGCATTGATCGTAGCTGCCATGGGACAAAAATTTCCGATCGCGGGCAGCCGGAACCTTGACTATCTTACGAACAGCTATCTCAGTTTTTTGCAGTACGCGTTTACTATGGAACAGGGACGGTTTCGTAATTTTATGACGTATGACCGGCATTGGGTGGAAGAGACCGGTTCGGAGGATGCGCACGGCAGGGCGCTGTGGAGTCTGGGCAAAGCGGTGGTGTATCTCGATCATTCCGGACAAATGGCATTGGCAACGAACCTTTTCAACCAGGCAATTAAAGCTGTAGAACATTTCCGCTCCCCTCGCGCGCTGGCTTTTTCTCTGATAGGCATCCATTCGTATCTTCAAAAATTTTCCGGGGACAGTGAAGCACGCAGGATTCTAGAAATTCTCTCAGGAAATCTTTTCAGTCAGTTTGAAAGCAACGCCAAACCCGAATGGCCCTGGCTCGAGAAGGCATTAAACTATGCTAACGGTAAATTACCCCACGCGTTGCTTATCTCCGGCCAATGGCGGCAAAATAGTACTATGATAGATATGGGACTTACGGCCCTCACATGGCTGATCGCAATTCAAACAGATAGTGATCATTTTTCCCCTATTGGCAACAACGGCTGGTATAAGCAAAACGGTGTTAAGGCCCGTTTCGACCAGCAGCCCATCGAAGCTCATGCCATGATAGAAGCCTGCATCGAAGCTTTCAATCTCACCGGCGAGAGAACATGGATCGACAACGCGGTCATGTGCTTTAACTGGTTTCTCGGACACAACGATCTGAATATGTCGCTCTACGATCCCAAAACCGGCGGCTGCCGCGACGGACTGATGGCGGACGGGATTAACCAGAATGAAGGCGCGGAATCGACTCTGGCCTGGCTTCTTTCCCATTTAGCGCTTCAAAAGCTGTATGCCGATGAGATCTTAAAACAGCCGTCTTCGGCGGCAACTACTTAGCGTTATGCGTATTGGAATGCTCTCACCGATCGCCTGGCGCACACCGCCGCGACACTACGGACCATGGGAAAGCATCGTCTCCCTCTTGGCCGAGGGGCTGGTCTCTCGGGGCCACGCTGTCACTCTCTTTGCAACCGGCGATTCTCAAACAGCGGGCAATCTCCATTCCGTCTGCCCGCACGGCTATGAAGAGGACCGTTCTATTATACCGAAAGTATGGGAGTGCCTGCACATTTCGGAACTCTTTGAACAGGCGGGGGATTTTGATATTATCCACAACAATTTCGACTATTTGCCTCTCACGTACTCCGGTCTGGTTGCTACACCGGTGGTTACTACGATTCACGGCTTTTCTTCACCCGGTATTTTACCGGTCTATAAAAAATACAACGGGAAAACGTTCTATGTTTCAATCAGCGATGCCGATCGTTCACCGGAACTCGATTATATAAAAACAATCCATCACGGTATCGATATAAACCTGTTTGATTTCGAACCCGATCCGGAGGATTATCTGCTCTTTTTCGGGCGCATCCATAATGACAAAGGAGCCCGGGAGGCGCTCGAGATTGCACGAGCTAGTAATAAAAAAATTGTATTAGCGGGAATTATCCAGGATAAAGAGTATTATCAACAGTTCGTCGAACCGTACCTCGATAATGAGAAGGCGGTATATCTCGGCAGTGTCGGTCCGGCGGAGCGCAATAAACTCTTAAGCAGGGCATCCGCTCTGCTGCATCCTATTGATTTTAATGAACCTTTCGGTCTGTCCGTTATTGAATCTATGGCATGCGGAACACCGGTGATCGCTTTTAACCGGGGGAGCATGCCCGAACTTATCCGGAACGGAAAAAACGGTTTTCTTGTAAACACAGTTGATGAGGCGGTAGAGGCGGTTTATCATATAAAAGAGATCGACAGAACGTACTGCCGCCGGCATGTTGTCCGCTCCTTTACAGCGGACCGTATGATTGATGAATATATTGACGTATATAAAACGATTCTCACGGCTACACCCGTGGAGGAATAAACAAAAACAAAGAACATGAAAAAAAATAATAACCCCGTTGTGTTGCGGTATAAAAATAATCCGATTCTCACGAAAGCCGATGTCCCGTACCAGGTCGCAACAGTGCACAATGCCGGGATTGTCAAGCATGAGGGACGATATATCATGCTTTTCCGCTCGCATCTGCATAACGGTCGCTCTGTTATCGGCAGAGCAGACAGCGACGACGGTTTCTCGTTTACAGTCCGTCCCCATCCCTTTCTCGTCCCGGCTACCGAAGGGATTTTTGCCGAGTATGAGGAGTTTGGGCTGGAAGACCTCAGGATCTGCCCGTTTGAAGATGAATATCTGCTCACCTACAGCGTCTATTCCCGACACGGTGTTCGGATTGCCCTCGCGCGGACGCGGGACTTCGAAACAGTTGAGCGCGTATCGCTTATAAACCAGGCCGATATGCGTAATGTCGTTATTTTTCCGAAAAAGTTCGGCGGACGGTATGTCCGCCTGGACAGACCTCACAGCGAAATCTCACCCTGGTCTATCTGGATTTCCTACTCTCCCGACTTGGTGCACTGGGGTGATTCACGAGTGGTCATGAAACCGCTCGTCTATCATTGGGATGAAATGAAAATCGGACCGGGTGCCCCGCCGTTTAAAACCGATCGGGGCTGGCTGCATTTATACCACGGAGTTTTCGAGACCATGGCCGGGGCAGTGTACCGCCTCGGCGTCGCTCTGCATGATCCGGAGGACCCGTCAAAAATCCTCGGGGTTTCGGACCAATGGATACTGCAGCCGGAGGACGCCTGGGAAGTAAGCGGCTATGTGCCCAATGTTGTCTTTACCTGCGGTGCAGTCCCTGAAGAGGACGGTACAGTCAAGATATACTGGGGCGGGGCGGATACCGTTATGTGCGTCGGCACCGCGGTGATTAATGACCTGATACAGCTTTGTTTATATAATTCAAGGCCGCCTCTCTAGGGTTATTCAAATAATGAAACTGAAAGTAAAAAGAAAAAAGACAAAGATTTTGCGGGACGCCTCCCGTGTTATCACACGCTATCATATTCCCACCATGGACCGTGTTCCCAAAATTATTGACCGTGTTTTAAGCCTTAACGAAACCGAAGCCGAGGAATTGTTGGAAAAGACCCTTTTTGATTTTTCCGATAGGCATAAAAATCTCGAGCAGGTACTGGAACATCACTGTAACGCGGTAACGGAATTTATTCCGAAAGATACATCCATTAGTTATACAAAAAAGTTGCTCATCGGTGCTTATTTTACAATGGAATACGCCATTGAATCGGCGGCACTTTTTAACCCTTCTATTGTACCGGACCCGGACCAAACAAACATCCCTGAGGGCAGTGTCCGTTTTATCATGAGTCTTCGCGCGACCGGGGAGGGCCACATTTCATCAATTGTGTTTCGCAGCGGAATTATCGATAAAAATAATGCAATTATTTTTAATTCCGCCGGTGAATTTGTTAAGACACCCGATATCCAAGTCGACTCGGAGTATAATCGTCATCTGTTCGAACTCAAACTGAATGAAATGAACGTCAGTGATGAGACCACCACCCATGTACTCGAACAACTACCCGAGGAGTTTACTTATGCCGAGCTCATGGGCGCCATCAGCACTTTGCTCGGGAATAATCAAATTACGGTCAATAATGAGGCAATCGACATTATCAATTGGCTCGCCGACAGCAATTACGAAATCCGTTTCCATACGGACCATTTGTTGTCCGAGCGGGTCATTTTTCCTATATCGGAAAATGAGACCAGCGGGATAGAGGACGCGAGGTTTGTACAATTTTTCGAGGACAACGGCGAGACTTCCTATTACGCAACGTACACTGCTTACAACGGCGTTGCTATTTTGCCGCAATTAATCGAAACAAAAGATTTTATTACATTCAACATTGTTACACTAAACGGTAGGGCGGTCCAGAACAAAGGAATGGCGCTTTTCCCCCGCAAAATAAACGGTCTATACGCCATGCTCTCCCGTCAGGACGGCGAGAACAACTATATCATGTATTCCGATCATCTTCATTTCTGGCAGGAGTCACAGATCATTCAAGAACCTCATTATCCCTGGGAATTCGTTCAAATAGGCAACTGCGGCTCGCCGCTTGAAATTAACGAAGGGTGGCTCGTCCTCACACACGGCGTGGGGCCGATGAGACAATACTATATCGGGGCAATGCTTCTTGATCTCAACGATCCGTCAAAAATCATCGGCCGGCTTAAAGAACCCCTTCTCACACCGAATGATGACGAGCGCGAGGGATATGTGCCCAATGTAGTCTACTCGTGCGGTTCTCTTATTCATAATAACGAGCTCATTCTCCCCTATGCTATGTCCGATATCACATCGGGGATTGCTACGGTTAGTGTTCATGATCTAGTTCAATGTATGGAGTAATCGCCGGCAGGTACTCATGATCCGTATCGAAACCTTGACAGAATCCGCCTCATCCCTTTCCGGCCGCCGTGCGTTTATCGGCAGCTTTATCGATTTCCCCAAGCTGCTCTACCGGGACGACCCGTACTGGCTCCCCTGGTTCGACCGGGACATGAAGCTGATTCTCACCAAGAAGCACCCTTTCTTCGAACACTCCGAAGGAGAGTTTTTCCTTGCCCGGCGGCAGAGCGACGAGAGAGGCAGGACCAAAACCGGAGAGATAGCAGGTGCCGCAGCAGGAGAAACTGCCGGCCGGCTCGCCGTAGTCGTCAACACCCGATACATCGACCATCATGATAAAAAGGTGGCCCACTTCTGCTTTCAGGATTTTGAAGATGACGAAAATGTTACGACCGCTCTGTTTAATGCTGCAAAGGAGTGGGCCGCGGGAAAGGGGATGGAGCTTCTCGAAGGGCCGATGTTCGCAGGCGGCATTTACGGAAGCGGCGTACTCGTAGAAGGGTTCGCCTCCCCTCCCCCCATGACCATGATGTCGTACAATTATCCCTACTACGGAAGGCTGCTCGAGAAAGCGGGGTTCAGCCGGTTCGTGGACCTCTACTCCGCGAGGATCGATCCGGCAGAGTTCGAACTCCCGGAGAAAGTAGAAAGGATTGCAGAGCTCGTTCGGAAACGCTCAACGCTGAATGTATTACGGTTCAGCCGGGGCCGAGAGATTAGAAAGCTCGCTCCCCGGATCGGGGCGGTGGTAAACGAATCGCTCGGTCATCATCCTGAAGACTACCCG
>CAZKZZ010000121.1:6767-11608 GCA_964557375.1 uncultured Spirochaetales bacterium
CTCCCGAAATACCAGGGCCGGGGCGGAAACGCCCTCCTCTACGACGAGCTTGTAAAATCGGTAAAACAGAGCGGGTTCAAAGAGACCGAATTAGTCCAGGTCTCGGAGCGGACCGATATGATGATAAAAGACCTTAAGCGGCTCGGTGCTGATTTCTACAAGACCTACCGGATGTATTCCCTGCCGCTCTCTACTCATACGCGAGTACCGTCTGCTTGAGCCTGTCCCGATAGTCCATCAGGCTTCGGATGATAAGTTTGTCCCGTGCACTCAGTTCGGTACTCCGGCTCCGTGTTTCGATTTTCTTCTCGAAGGTGCCGAAATCATCGATGTGGCCGCCCGGGGGAAAGAGGAGTCTGGAAGCGCAGAAGTTTTTCCATTTCTCCTGCTCATGCTTGCTGAACAGTTCCGGAAAGTTCCGGCCGATAAGCCGATGGAGCAGTTTGACCGCCCTGGGGTCGGTAAACTCTCCGCCTACCTCACGCCAGGTAGAAAAACCTGATTCATGCAGTGTATCGAACAGCCTCTTGTCTTCATCGAGGAAGAACCCGCCGGAATATATGGCAAGCTCCACATCTTCCGCTTCCGGGTGTGCTCCGGCCCCGCCGCCCTCGTATACGCTTCGGATCTTCTCAGTCAGGTTCGTCTGCCGTCTGATCCGGTTCCACCTCCGCTCTACGGCTGGAGGGTCGATTCCGAGCCGGGCGGCCGACGCATCGTCTAATACAGACAAAGGGGCTACAACAGGGCTTTTGTTGATATGGACCGTATTGAGCGGAATGCGCGCCTCTTCGAGCTCGTCCCGGGAGGTGAATACCCGTCTTCTGATCTCCTCTACAGAAAGATCGAACAGCGGGTCCGGATCGAAGCGGAGGTCGAATACGATGACTGCGTTCCTGTTCCCGGGATCTACGGCAAGCGGGGCAACAGCGGTGGTACACCCTTCCTCGCGGGAGAAGAAGTGCGAGGTGTGCAGAACAGGTTCTCTATGTTGAATGTTTATAAGCCTGCTTATTCTGTTTTTAAGCCGGTGGCGGAAGAGAAACGTAAACAGTTTCGGCTGTTTTTCGTGAAGCAGTTTGGCAAGGGCAATGGTGGTCTTCACATCCGCATGCGCTTCATGTGCATTGGACTGATCGATACCGTTTGCGCGAGCCAGATCCTCGAGCTTAAACGAGGGCATACCGTCTTCATTGACAGGCCAGTTGATCCCTTCCGGCCGCAAGTCTTTTGCCGCCCTGGCCACATTTATAAGGTCCCATCTGCTGTTACCTCTCGAATACTCCCGGATGTACGGGTCGAACAGATTGCGGTAGAAGACATTCCGCATAAACTCATCATCAAAACTGATATTGTTGTAGCCGACGACACAACTCCCCGGCCGCGTCCATTCTGTATAGATTTTTGCAGCCAGTTCATACTCACAGATGCCCTTCTCCAGGGTCATCTCGGGTGTAATGCCGGTCAGCAGGCACGCCTCGAGACTTGGGACGTAATCAGGGGGGATGCGAACATACTCGATTATCGGTTCTTCGACCGGTTCGAACGTATCATCGGTCCGCACCCCGGCGAACTGGGCCACCCGGTCGAGCCCCGGATGCCTGCCGAAGGTTTCTATATCGTACCAGAATAGTGAAGCTTCCATGCACTATTAATTCTACACGCTAATCCGAACAAATCCAACCGAACCCGGCAAATTGCTTGACAAATAGCTCGCTTTTTAAAATAAGGGGACTTCTAAAAACTGAAGTTTTTAGAAGTCTACTGCCTTTCATTGGATGTTTACTTATTGACTGATAAGGAAATAAGTAAACTCCAAGGCACCTCTAATGACCCCAATTTAGGGTTATTAGAGGTGCTCATAACTGTTTTTTTACGTTTTCACGAGTAAGTAAGGTAAGCTCCGATCGGTTTTCAATAAATGGGCGAAGATCCTCCATTATCCTATCCCAATTCAATCTATCAATTTTTTCGGAGATCAGGTCTTTCCAGTTTTCTTCCGTGACAGGCCCACCGTTCCATCCGGTTTGATGAAGAGCATTATTGAGCAGAGTTAGATTGGGTCCCGGCCAGGATGGATCAGAAAGGTACCAAAAGAGATCATATACATCTCTTCCTTTGTGATATCGGCGTGAAAGAAACGCATGTAACTTACCCGCAAAAAGCGAACTCTTATCATAATGGAGTAAATGCAAAAACGAGTATTTTCTGATAATACTTGTTTGGAACCCGGCGCCCTCGGGCGGATTGGTATCAATATCAACTTTTATAGATAATTTTTCTCGTTCATGGGCGGAAAGACCGAGTTCATTAAGAAGGCCGTTGAATTTGATAAATGCATATTTAACGGGCGGATTATCATCAATTTTGCTATCAATAGTATAATTTTCAGCCTCGAGAGTTTTTTTTAGTGTGTCTATATGGAATAGAAAATTGTCTTTTTCATCTCCTGAAACAAGTGAGAAATCGAGATCTTCTGAAAATCGGGGCATATTATGCAAAAAGCGGAGAGCAGTGCCTCCGATAAATGCCCAGGAAACAAAAGCTCCGCTTTCCTGAAGAGCATCGAGTATGCGTGCCTGCAAATACTCACGGACAATCAGCCTGGACTTCGACGGATCTCTTAGGCTTTTTAATAGCCCCCGAATATATTCTTTCATAACATTTCCCTAAATCGTTTCGCTGCTGCCGAAATCTTCGGTTTTGAAAATCTCTCTGCATACTCTTCGATCATTTTACCATCTACCTGTTCGAGATTCTGTAATCTAAGCTCAGAGATATAATCCGGCTTATGTGCTTCCGGAACAAAATAGACAAGATCAAGGAGTGCTTTCTCCGGGCGTGCAATGAGAAACTCTTCTCCTGAAATGAGCTTGTTCGGTTGATATCCCCAAAAATATTTTTTGCTTATATGACGAAACTCAAACACACCGAAAGGGGTTGATATTTTTGTAGGCCGTCCCGTACATACACTGATACTGACCGGAACATACTCAGGGATGATATCAAAATAAGATAGAGCCGAATGAAGACTAATATATGAGCCAACCTTTAATCTATTGGCAAGATAGAAAGAGCTCACCTCCACCTTGCGGTAGGGGGGAGCAAGAGTGTATAGGCCTTTATGGATCTTTATTACCTTGCCCTCGTTTACCCACCGGCTTAACTGAAGTCTCACAGTATCGAGGTTCCTGCCCGCAGCAACAAACCGAGCACTAAAGCACTGCAATTCACCGGCTATTTCTACCAGTTCAGAAAATTTCATTGTAACATTTTATCATTATTGATAAATTAATGCAATACTTTTCATTGTGCCGCACGGAGAAACACAGGCGCCATGAGGGACTCCACCGGTGCGTAGTCGTCCCTGAGTAACGGGCTTTTGTTCCGCTCCCTTATCTCCCCGAGTTCTGCTTCTGTAACCGTGCTGTACGGTCTTCCGGCATCGGTGTCGAGATCTCGAAGGAACGAAATATCTCTGCCTGCTGCTAGGACGAATGTGGAGCGTGTTTTTTCTGCAAAATGGGGGGATGTAAAAATTTCCACCTCATCGAAAGCCTCATCCATCGTCCTGCTGTAGGCCCCGAGAAACCGGCCGATTTCAAAAATATCGATGAGGTTGACAAGGACAACACCTTCCGGTTTTAGGACCCGCTGCATCTCCCGGGCAAACTCGAGTGTGGTCAGATGAGACGGGATGGAATAGGAATCGAATACGTCGAGATAGATGATGTCGAACGTAGCTTCTCCTCGAAGGCCGCGTACGTATCGTCGGGCGTCCGCTATCTCGATGATAATACCGGTATCCCGTGGGATGTCGAAATACCGATGCGCTACCTCGATTACATGGGGGTCGATTTCCACCACGATATTCTCACTTTCAGGATAGTGCCGTTCGAGATAGGAGGGGAAGGTAAGCGCTCCTCCGCCGAGGGTAAGTGTTCTCAGCTCCTCTCCGGGACTGCCGCCGGCAGCGCGGGCGGTCAGAAATGCTTCGGTAGCCTCCCGATAGACCCGCTCGTATTCGTAGAGCAGTGTATCAGGTGCGGCCGGGTCGTAACGGTTGTGAATGAGACCGTCCATTATGAGGACCCGCTCGCCGTCGGCCTGGTTCTTGACGGTGATGTGCGAGTACATCGAATCGGTCTCATATATTGTATTCGAGCCGGGCTCGAACACGGAGAGGCCCGCATGGGGATGGGCTGCGAGAAAGAATAGAAGTGCACACAGGGTGCCCGCAGCCGCAGTGGCAATCCTCCTCTTCCCCCTGATGAGCAGAGTGAGAAGGGCTAAGACGACTGCAACGGTCACGATTACCGTGCGGATTCCCAAAAGCGGGACCAGTACGAAACCGGAGAGAAATGTGCCGATAATGCTTCCCGCCGACCCCGAGGCATAAATACTGCCAACCGTGGTCCCGATCTTATCAGTTTCTTCGAGGGCGTACTTGGCCATGATAGGGGAGATCGTACCCAAAGCGGTTGCAGGAAGAAAAAACATGATTCCGATAACCGACAGAGATGCAGTAATAAGCATCAGCCGGTGCTCGGTCGATGACAATCCACCCAAAGCGATGTTTACCAGTGCATCGAGGAACAGGATCACCAGCACCAGCCCAGCACCGACGAACAGCAGCGTCCTCGCCGCCCGGCGTACATCGAAGCGGTCTGCAAACTTACCGCCCAAATAATTTCCCAGGGTGATGCCGCCTAAGACCACCCCGATAATGCCCGTCCAGGTGTAGAGTGAATTGCCGAAGTACTTTGCAACAATTCTGCTCGCCACCAGTTCGATGATCATGATCCCCATGCTGCTTAAAAAGACGACGACGTGGGGTGTGT
>CAZKZZ010000122.1:0-3492 GCA_964557375.1 uncultured Spirochaetales bacterium
GATTAAACGCCTCGACCGTACCTTCTGACGTAAACCGTTCCGGAACAAGATCAGGATCAATACCGTAACCTCGAACTTTCTCCGCGGTTGCTTCTCCGATTACAGCAATCTTGACCCCGGCGAGGTAACGGCTGTCCCTGCTCAGTGCATAGAGGCGCTCGAAAAATATCTCTACCCCGTTTACTGAAGTAAATACAATCCAGGTAAAGGTATCAAGCTTTGCCATCTCCCGGTCTAAAGGTGTAAGATCATCCATTTTCTGAATCTCAATAGTGGGGAACTCTTCTACGCCCGCTCCCTCGGCTCGAAGTGCTTCTGTGAGTTTCGACGCCTGGGTCCTGCTCCTGGTCACCACGATTTTTCTTCCGAATAGTGGACGGTTATCGAACCATCGAAGAGTGTCTCGAAGTTCAACCACGTTCCCGATCAAAATTACGGCGGGCGGTTTGAAGCTTTGTTTCTCTGCTTCTTGTGAGATAGTATCCAACGTACCGGTAATCGTCTCCTGCCGGGGTGTGCACCCCCACCGGATAAGAGCAACCGGCGTATCAGGAGCTTTACCGTACGTCATGAGATTCTGTACTATTAATGGAAGATTTTTGACCCCCATATAAA
This sequence comes from uncultured Spirochaetales bacterium, assembly GCA_964557375.1. Classification (GTDB taxonomy): domain Bacteria; phylum Spirochaetota; class Spirochaetia; order SPDA01; family CAZJBZ01; genus CAZKZZ01. The sequence continues at coordinate 616 of CAZKZZ010000122.1, forward strand.
AGACAAGCGTGTCAGCCCCGTTTGCAAGCCCCTTCCAGTCCATTGTGCTTTCCGGCTTGTCTTCTGCTTCATGCCCGGTTATAAAGGCAACACTGGCAGCTATCTTTCTGTGCGTTACCGGAATTCCCGCGTAGGCAGGTGCCGCTACACCCGCTGTAATTCCCGGGATAATTTCAAAATCGATACCAGCTTCCCTTAACGCCAGGGCCTCTTCTCCTCCCCGTCCAAACACAAATGGATCGCCCCCTTTGAGTCTGACCACAGCGTTACCGGCCCGGGCTTTTTCTACAATAAGATCGTTTATTCCATCCTGCGAGAGGGTATGGGCGCCGGCCTTTTTACCCACGTATATTTTTTCGCACGATTCGCTGCAGTATTCGAGAAGTTTCTCATTGGCGAGATAATCGTAGATTACGACATCCGCGGTTTTGAGTACCTCCGTCCCTCTAATCGTAAATAAACCGACGTCGCCGGGACCTGCTCCGACCAACGCTACATGACCGGAGGAGCTGCCGGGAGAACCGGTGTTTCGTGTATTTTTAGGCATTGTGTTCCTCCGTCCCCGAGGCAGCCCGGATTTTTTCAAGAATTTCATCCCCCCCGGCCGATTTCACTTCGAGGGCCAGATGATGAGCGGTACTCACCGAATCCTCGCGAGAACAGGTGCGGGACTGCTTTATCACTGTAGTACCGTCGAGTTCAGCTACCATGCCGGTTATTGCCATTTCTTCTCCGTTTTTACCTTCGTTTATTACCGCATAGCAGCCTACAGGAGTTTGACATCCTCCTTCCAAAGTCGCTAGGAACTGCCTTTCTGCACGAGCGGCTTCAAGACTGTCCGGATCGGTTATCCCTTCGACGAGGGCGCCTATTCCTCCGTCCCTTCCACCTCCGTCCCCGATTCTCGTTTCCAGGCCGATAATCCCCTGGCAGCCCGAGGGGACGAATATTTCAGGATCGAGATAACTGCTGATTCTGCTGCTTAGACCGGAGCGGATTAGTCCGGCGGCTGCCAACACAATCGCATCGTACTGTCCCTCATCCAATTTCTTTAATCTCGTATCGACGTTCCCTCTAATTGATTCCACTGTGATGTCGGGATATACATACTCGAGAAGCGCTTTCCGTCTGAGGCTCGAGGTACCGATAACCATGCCCGGGCGGACCGGATCTTCTTTTGGTACTTCTGCTCCGAGTGAACCCTTTGCCAAGACGAGTGCGTCTCGCGGGTCTTCTCGTTTCAATACGCCGGAAATTGTAAGTCCCGCTCCTTCCTGTGCAGGCATATCCTTGAGACTGTGGACCGCAATATCAATTTCTCCCTGTAACAGAGCCGTTTCGAGTTGTTTAGTAAATAATCCCTTGTCTCCGATTTGAGAAAGCGGAACGTCCTGGACCGCATCTCCGGTGGTCTTTATTATCCGAATTTCTACCTGAAGATCAGGAAACTGTTTCGAAAGGGCCTTTTTTACCAGTTCCGTCTGGAGAAGCGCCAGTTTGCTCCCCCGCGTCCCGAGGAGTACATGATCAATTTTTTTCATTCTGTTCCTTTAACTCGAAAAGACTGTTCACAACATCGATATATTCTATTTTTTTTCCATTATTAGAAAGTTTCTTCAGGTTTTTTATGACCAGCCCAAGCCATTTGCCCTTTAGAAATCGAGTAAACTCTTCTACCCGTTGATATTCATCTTCACTTACTTTCTTCTGTAGCTGTTCGAGCTCTTTGGTGTAGAGTGAATCAAATTTATCTTTGAGCATATCGATAGTCGGGGAAAGATTCAGCGCTGTAAACCAGGCAATAAAATCATCTTTTATACCTGCGATAATCCGGTTTGCTTTTTCGATCTCTTCCCTTCTTTTTTCATAGTTGTGGGAGACCACTTCTTCTAAATCGTCAATATCATATACGAAAACACTATCGAGCTCTTTTATCGACTCTTCCACATTTCTCGGTACTGAGATATCGATAAAAAAGAGAGGGCTCCCGTTTCTTCTTTTTACAATTCTAAGTATTTGTTCGTGTGAAATAATCGGGGTTTGAGAGTTCGTAGAAACCACCACAATAGCGCAATTAGTAAGGCAGTCATCCAACATTTCAAATCTGCACGTCTCGGCTCGATATTTTGTGGCAACTTCTACGGCCCGTTCAAAGGTACGATTGGTGATATAAACAGACTCGCTCCCCCGATCGACCATACTTTTCAACACCAGTTCACCTGTCTCACCGGCACCGATAAGAAGCACCGGACAGTCCCGAATATCACCGAAGATTTTTACCGCCAATTCGACTGCTGCATAACTGATGGAGGAGGCCCCTTCGTTCAAAGAGGTTTCTGCCCGCACCCGTTTCCCGGCTTCAAATGATTTATGAAAAAGGCGATTGAGTACAGGGCCTGTAAGACCGCGGGTTGAGCTTATCCTGTAGGCATCTTTCACTTGTCCGAGGATCTGGTTTTCTCCTAACACCATCGAATTGAGCCCACTGGCAACCTTAAAAAGGTGTAGTACAGCGTGAGTATCTCTATACAAATAAAAATGATGACGGATGTCGGCTGTAATATTCTTGAACTCAATGAGCGAATCGATGATCGATTCAAAATCTCTATCGCTCTCTTTTCTCCCGAGATGAAAGTACACTTCTGTTCTATTGCAGGTAGCGAGAACGACAGTTTCATCAAGACCATCAATGCGCTCGAGTTTTTCTATAAACTGTACTACTTCCTCCTCTGTGAATGAACACTGCTCACGCACTTCTATTGGGGCTGTTTTATGATTTAATCCGATCAATCCAATCATTGCTTATCTATATTTTCTATTATTTGGTCAACATGGGGCTTAAGCTTCGCTTCAAAAGCCTTCCGCTTTGCAGTTTCT
>CAZKZZ010000122.1:3592-11322 GCA_964557375.1 uncultured Spirochaetales bacterium
TTGGTCAACATGGGGCTTAAGCTTCGCTTCAAAAGCCTTCCGCTTTGCAGTTTCTCCGGGAGCAGTTTTTGAGATAATCTCATTCCTCATGCTCTCGAGCGACTCGATATCATCACCGAGTGCGGGATAAAACTTTTTCTCCAGGAACTCCCGAAGCTGTTTTGTAAAATACGGGACAGAACCCGATGTAGAGAGAGCACAAGTGAATTTTCCCCGCCTAATCGTAGAAGGAACTGTAAAGCCGCCGGGAACGGCCCCGTCTATACAATTTACCAGTACTCCTGCCTCACAGGCATCATTTACGACCCGCGTATTGACATGAGGATTGTCTGTCGCCGCAATAACCAATAAGTTGCCTTTAACATCATCTTTGGTATATTCCCGTGTTTCCAATGCAATTTTTGATTCGGCCCCTAACCTAAGTACCTCCGTCCCCATTTCAGGAGCTATGACGGTAACTGAAGCTCCGGCTGCAAGCAGGCCGTTTATTTTTCTCAGGGCGATTTTTCCTCCCCCGACGACCAGAATTTTTTTATCTCGAATATCAGCAAATAGTGGATATTGAATCATCCCTAAAACCTATGAAATGTCGGAAACAAAAGATTAACGACGAAAGCAGAGAAAGCTATGATGATACTCCCGGTTATGGACATGTATGCCATCTTCTTACCGCCCCATTTCTTGAACAGTTTCATCATGAAACCGAAAAGGTATATACACCAGAGCAGCAGCGAAAGAAGGATTTTCGGGTCACGGACAGGGACCGTGTTCCAGACTCGATATGCAAGGAGTGAACCGCCTATTATCCCCAAAGTAAGAAAAATGAACCCTACAATTAACCCCACGAAATTCAACCGTTCGAGGAGACGGAGAGGGGGAAGATTGTCATATTCGAGGTGAAATTGTTTGTTTTTAAGCTGCTTGAACATTCTCAGATACATCACCCCGATGATCATAGAATAGATAAAAAAAGAATAACCAATGACCGTACTCAAGGTGTGAAAACTGAACAACGGCAGCTGAAAGACTGATTCTTCGATTCCTTCGAATAGCGGCACAATCCCGGCGTCAAAAAATGAGATCAATTGGAGAATGAAAATGAAAGGAAATGTAAATACACCGATCGATTGCTGTTTGGTGAATATTTCAATGCTGATGGTGATCACGGCAAGAAGAAAAGCAAGTACAGACATCACCTCGAATAACGATTGAGTGGGCAGAGCCCCTAGTTCCAACCCAATTGCTAAGAGAAAGCTAAAATGGAGTACTAACGCGATACCTGTAATAATATGGATGATTCGTAAAAACCGGCTTTTCTTAGAGAAAAAAAGCACGAAGTAAGATACACCGATCAACAGGTAAAGAGCCGTTATTAATGTGCGAAGAAACAAAAAGAGACTGTGCATAAATAATTAAAATAATCTTTATCTATATAGTTAGAATACTATCTTTTTAGGTATTTTGGCAAGGGTAATTTCGGTGCGGACTGGCCTTTGCAGAATTGCCTTTGCAGAATTGCCTCCGTCCCTATAGTGACCTCCGTCCCTATAGCGTTTGCTGAAGGATTCCGGACAATAATTCGTTGTCGATATTGCCGCCTGAGATAACACAAACCGTTTTTCCTGTAAGGGGCAGACTCTTTTCAGCACCATAACGACTGCCGAACAACGCGCCTGAATCAGAGATTTCCAACATATTGGCAGGCGCACCCTCCCCGGCTCCGGTATTAAGCCCCATATAGGCTGCCGCTACCGCGGTTGCACCGGCCCCTTCCGCTACAAGATGATTGTACCGAACTAATTCTCGGATTGCGCGGGAAGTTTCGGCCAAGGGGACTACAAATGCGCCGTCGATGAGCTTGTAAGCGGCAGGCCACATTTCATCGAATAGTCTCAGAGACCCCATCCCGGAGACAAAACTCTTCGAATAGGGGACGGTCACCATTTCACCAGCTGCGAGGGACGGAGCTAAAGGTGCGCCGTTTTCGGTCTCGCTCGCGTACAATTTTACATGCGGAGCGATTGCCTTGATGGCTGACCCGATCCCGCAGCCCAATCCGCCCCCGCCGTACGGGACAATGATGTTTTCTACATCCGGCAGGTCTTCCAAGATCTCTAAAGCAATCGTTCCATTTCCGGCCATCACCTCATGATTGCAGAAAGGGTGTATAAAAAACCCTTCCATATCCTTATGCTGATGTGTTTTTTGAATATGCCAATATTCATCGCGGGAGAGCGGGATAACGGTCGCGTTGAGCCGTTCGAGCGCCTCGATTTTACCTTTCGGAGCATCATTTGGAACAACCACTCTACAGGTAATGCCGAGATTCTTTGCATGCCATGCCACCCCTAATCCCATATTACCCGCGCTCGCCGTCCACACACCACTCTCGAGCACTTTCGGATCTGCACTTTTTACCGCATTGCCCGCTCCCCGGACTTTAAAGGAACCTGTTACCTGCAGATTTTCACACTTCAGATAGATTGAAGGGGGCGCTTTTGGGGATTTTGGGGACGGAGGAAAATTAATAGGCATTTCAAAGGGAAGAAGCGGCGTTTTCCGGATATCAACCAGCCGTTCCTTTGCGTTCCGAATATTCTCTATGGGGATTTGGTTTACAGGTTCCACGATAGTTCCGCTCTCATACAGCAAATTGAAACAAATTGGGGACGGAGGAAGGTGTACCAGGTGTACCGGAAGATGTACCTCCGTCCCAATGATCAAGTGGCCGCAATCACGTCGATTTCGACCATGATACCCGGACCCATGGTACTGCCCACGGTGGTGCGAACCGGTCTCGGATCATGTACATGCTTTTCATATTCGGTGTTGAATGTACTGATGTGGCCGATATCAGAAAGATGGACGGTCACTTTTACGACATCTTTGAGGGACGCACCAGCCTCTGCGAGAATCGCGTCCAAATTCTTGAAAACCTGCTCGGTTTGTTCATCTATCGTGCTGCCCACAACCTTTTTTGTAACCGGGTCCAATGGTAACGTTCCGGCGACAAAAATAAGATCGCCGGCCGTACCCCCAGAGCAAACGATACCCTGGGAGTAAGGACCGGCAGGAGCTGGGGCTTTACTTGTTCTTATCTGTTTTTTTTCCATAAAATTCTCCTCGTTCTTCATTAAAGAAGAGCTTTCTTAACGACTTCTCTGCAGTCCAAGTACGCGGTCCGCGGACCCAGTCCGCGCACGTAGTCCTGGGTTCTATCCCCGCTGCGGTTCATACTTTTTGACGACTTCAGAGATCTCTTTTTTCAGCTTGTCATCGAGCTGCTTTGGTTTATGTTCGCCCAAGATTTTCTGCACTTTCTCCTTTGCTCTGTCCCTCAAGGTCTTACTGCCCGCAGCAGCCCAATTCTGATGGATATTCCGGTCAATAATTGTCGGTTCCCAGATCTCCTCCCGGAAATGTTCCAGGGTGTGATCGGTACCGAGAAAATCCCCTTCCGGCCCGACCTGATCGATCAGGTCCACCGCAAGCGTGTCGGTATCCACCGGAAAACTGCCGATGTACCGTTTAATAAGAGAGATTTCCTCATCACAGATGGTGAGCATCTCCAGCGAAGAGGTCATACCCGATTCGAGATATCCCACATCGTGGATGAGGTTTCCGCCGGCCAAAGCGGCGAAGAGCAGCGAATTGGCTGCCTCCATCGAAGCCTGCTGGTCAACATCCTTCGAATCGCTGAAACCGCCTGCGTTGAACGTAGGCAGCCCGAGATACCGCCCCGCTTCCTTCCGCATTGTGAGGCTGAGCATTGTCTCCGGTGCAGCGTAAGAGTATACCGTGGTCTTCATATCCAGCGTAGTTGGTCCTCCGCCGAAAACCAGAGTCGACCCTGTTTTGATGGCCTGCATGAGGACCAGCGCACTCAAGAATTCCGCCATATTGAGTACGAAACTTCCTGCTAAGGTAATCGGACTTGCCGCACCGATGGCCGGAGTCGGTGCATAGAGAATGGGAATACCTTTTTGAGCACAGAATATGAGCTTCTCTGTAGAGTTCTTTGAATGCTTCAAAGGAGAGCTCGGCTGTTCATACAAAATGATATTCGGATTCATCTTGAAATTTTCCTCACCGCCCCGTATGAGCGAACACATCTCATGTATTCCTTTGAGGCCGTTCGGGTCCCAAGCAGTGATAACAATAGGCTTGACCGTATTATTGATCATCGCTTCGAAATGATACAAATCAGCATTCTTCTTATTCACATCACTTGCAAGCGCAAAGCCCATTGCAAAATCAATGTTCTCTAGTGCATCAGTTACCGTAGCTGCACGGACTACATCATTGAGAACACACTCTCTCCTCTCACCCGTATCGAGATCAATAGTATTGGGATTATCGGAGCCGGGCCCAAAGTATATGTTGTCTTCCTCCAAGAAAATAACTCTGTCTCCGTCCCTGTTACTTAACGTTTGCCGCTTCCCGGCACTCACAATAGCCTTCTCTACGATTCCGGAGGGGATCTTAACCAGTTTGTCATCAATAATATGTGCACCTGCTTCCCGCAATAGATCAATAGCTTTTTCAGAGTAAAACTTTACTCCGGTCCGTTCCAACACTTCGAGTGCGGAAAAATAAAGGACTTCGTATTGCTTTTCTGATAGAGCCTGCAGTTTCGGCCGCTGCCAGTACCTGAAACGGTGATTTACATCCATAATAATGCCTCCTTATTTTTTCAGCGCTTATATTCTTTTTTGAAGACAGGTTCTACCTTCTTCAATTCTTCTAACGTTATATGACAATAGAGAAAATGGTTGCCATCATCATCAACTTGAACTTTAGGGGGATCTTCCCGCTCACAAATTTCTCCCGCCTTTCTCGGACACCGGGTATTGAACCTGCAGCCGGGAGGGATATCTCGAGCACTGGGGATCGACCCGCCCAATCGCACGCTCTTCTGTTCTACCGAGGGGTCCGGAATGGATATCGCCGAGAGAAGTGCTTCCGTATACGGGTGATAGGGAGGAGTAAGTATTTTTTCGGTCGGCCCATACTCCACAATCCGTCCTAAATACATCACTGCCATAACATCGCTCAAATAGCTGACCACCCCTAAATCATGGGAGATAAACAGGTACGCTGTTTTCTCCTCCCGCTGCAAATCGATCAGAAGGTTGATGATCGATGCCTGAATCGATACATCGAGACTCGAGGTCGGCTCATCACAGAGGACCAATTCGGGATTACTTGCAAACGCACGCGCAATGGCGATTCTCTGTTTCTGTCCGCCGCTTATCTGGTCCGGATACCGTTTGAGATATTCCGGCCCCATGTGCACCGCTTCCAGAATTTCTTTGGCCCGTTGAAGCGCTTCTTTTTTTGACGCACCCCGCATTCGAATAGGCCGGGTAATAGCATGCTCGATCGGTTTTTTCGGATTAAGAGTAGATTTGGGGTCCTGAAATACAATCTGGATCTGCTTTATCAATTTCCGATCACGTTTATTTATAGGAACCGAAATGTCTTCGCCCCGGATTTTCATGCTTCCGCCGGTTATATCCTCGAGGCCGATGATGGTCCTGATGAGTGTGCTCTTACCGCAGCCCGATTCACCGACCAATCCAAGTGTCGTGTTCTTAGTGAGAGCGAAAGAGACATCATCTACCGCTTTCACGTTCGGCTTTTCACCAAAAGAAAACCATCCCGACCGCCCTTCGTAATACTTTCGGGCATGGTTCAAAGTGAGCAGAGGCACTTCGCCTTCCTGTTCGCCGATTTGATGAATGAACCGCTCCGTCCCCGTTCGTTCATGCTTCGAAGAGATGGTTTCGAAATCCTTTTCCTGCTGTATCTTCAAACATCTGACCCGATGCCCCTCACTTACTTCGATAAAATCCGGGTTTACTTCTCTGCACTGTTCTTCGGCTTCTCTGCAGCGGGGATTGAAACTGCATCCTTCCGGGAGATTTCCCAGTTCGACGACAAAGCCGGGAATAGGTTTCAGTTTTTCCTTTTCTGTCGATGTTGATACTTCCGGTATCGTTTGAAGCAGTCCTTTCGTATAGGGATGTCCGGGCGCTTCGATGATGCGCCGGATCGGTCCTTCTTCTATGAATTGGCCCCCGTACATCACACCTGCCCGGTCACTCACTTTGTATACGATTCCGAGATCGTGGGTAATATAGATAATCGTTGCATTGAACTTCGTTTTCAATTCCTGAATCATATCGAGGATATTCGCCTCGGTCGTTACATCTAAATTTGTCGTCGGCTCATCCATTATGAGCAGATCAGGATTGGTGATAAGGGCCATTCCGATACAGACCCGCTGCCTCATTCCTCCGCTCAATTGATGAGGATAACTTTGCGCTACAATGTCGGGATCGGCTATCTGCAGCTGCCCGAGCATATCTATCGCTTTCGACAGTGCATTTTTCGCCGAAACATCTTCATGAGTCTCAACGATTTCAGAGATCTGTTTTCCGACAGTCATAGAAGGATTGAGCGCTGCGGAGGGGTCCTGATACACCATGCTGATTTTTTTACCCCAAATTCTCCGCATCTCAGTTTCGGACTTCGAAAACAAGTTCTCCCCTTTGAATAAAACCTCCCCTTTATCGACGACCCCGTTTCTGTCCAAATACCGGATAATAGCCAAAGCCAGGGTACTCTTACCGCAGCCTGATTCTCCGACAATTCCGTACGTCTCGCCGGTGTCTACCGAGAGATTGACATCCAGAATTGCGGGGAGTTTCCCGGCTACAGTCCTGTAACTGACATCCAGATTTTTTATCTGCAAAATTGATTTCATACTTACAAGTCCCCCGCTTCCAGTTTTCGAATTGCATCACTTATAAAATTAACCGAAACGGTAAGTGATGCGATCGCAATAGCCGGGAAAATTGCCATCCATGGTGCCGTGGTAATATACTGCTGAGCTTCGCTCATCATCAGTCCCCAATCCGGTGTCGGCGGCTGCACTCCCAGCCCCAAAAATCCCAAAGAGGCACTCAAGAATATCGCGTATCCGAATCTTACTGCGGCCTCCACTCCGAGCGGGCCGAGAGTGTTGGGAAATATTTCTACCGCCATAATATACAGGTTCGATTCCCCTCGTACTCGGGCGGCCTCGATATACTCCTTGGTTTTTATATCCAGTACAGAGCTTCTTGCCACTCTGGCAATTCGGGGAGAGAACACAATGGCGATGACCAGTACGACACCCCAGAAGCTCGGCCCCAATATACCGAGCATAAGCATGGCCAGGAGAAGGGCAGGAAACGACATCAATATATCCATAAAGCGCATAATAAGCTCGTCAGCCACCCCTCCAAAGTAGCCGGAAATCAATCCGATAATGGCCCCGGCTGAAACACTTATTGCAATGGCAGAGGCAGCCAGGAGAAATACAGTCCGGCTCCCCACCACGACACGGCTGAAAACGTCCCTTCCATACCTGTCGGTCCCAAAAGGATGTTCGATTGAGGGACCTTTGAATCTGGTTTTTAAATCGTGCTCCACAGGATCATGAGGAACAATATAGGGACCGAAAACCGCCAGAAAGAACCAAATGATAACAATAATAAAGCTTATAAATGCAATAGGAGACTTTTTGATGCGCCGGATAAACGTACCGAGCCCTATGAAAAAATCCTTGAATCCGGTCCCCAGTTTCTGGTTCCATGTTCTTACTTTGAATTCACCGTTATCACTCATCATTTCACCGCCTTATGAATACCGTATCCTGGGATTAAGCCAGGTGTAGATGATAT
>CAZKZZ010000123.1:0-11255 GCA_964557375.1 uncultured Spirochaetales bacterium
TTAGTATAAAAACAAAGAAGGGAGGTCAACTAAAAATCATCAAAAAAATCATCATTGTCCAGAGGATTATCGCCTGAGAACATATCATCCATTAAAGAATCCCCCCCTGGAGACATATCTCCCTCGGGTGATATGTCCCAACTCATCTTGGAGTAGAGTTTAAATACATGACGCACCTGGGCCATTTTCCAGGACAGATTCTTCTGTTCCCGCTTAAAATCCCGAAAAAAATCTTCTGTGCTGTATCCGGACCAAAGCATCCCCTTTTCAACTCTTCCGGCGTCATAGAGGTCGGTAATACCCCAAATTCTGTAAAAAACATGCTCAAAAAGGAAAATTACGCTCCGCATTCTAAAAATCGCAGTACTAACAGCAACCTTGTCTTTTACAGCGGACCCCATATCAGGTCCTTCACCGGCACTGTACTGTTCCCATCGTTGAAATACCTCGTTATACTCCATTAGATCGGCGTAGGCATCGTTGAAACGCTTTTTATAGTCATTATAGGTAGGGACATACCGCTTCAGGGCGCCCAGTGAACCGGCCAAAAAAGCTTCAATTTTGTGGTCGAGCCACTGCTTTTCGAAGGTTTCGATATCGGCGGCATCCACGGAAAGGGCCCGGAGCTGTTCATCCTGCTCCTGTTCGACCGCCTGTCCCGGCTTCGCCGAAAATTGGTCTCCTCTTTTGTTGCGGCAGGAGACTTCGCCTTCTACACAGGTTACTAAAATCGACCCGTCCGGCGCTGTTGTTACTCGGAATTCAGTCCCCCGGACTCCCATAACAGCGCTTTCCGTACTAACTGCTACTTCACCTGTACCGGCCAGCTTCTGTACTTTCATCCCGAGAGATCCGGTTAGAAGATTGACATTCGACTGTTTTTTTCCCCCGCTTTGATCAAAATCAAAATAAAAAGCGGTATTCTCGTCGACTTTGAGAACCGTTCCGCTGCTGATCGGGGAATCGAGCTCTACTTCCGCGTAAGAACCGGCTCCTGTTTCCATCAGGTCGTATTTTTCCATCTTGAGCCCAATGGCAACCTGCTGCCACGGTATGTATTCTCCATCACGAAAAACATCCACAACACCGTCTATATACCCGATGATACCGAGAAGATCACTGTCCCCCCTGTCTCTCTGCTGAGCATACAGTGGTGCAGATGAAATAAGGGCAACTAAGAGGCCGGTAAGTATCGTGACGGCTATTCGCTTTTTCATATCACTCAACTTTGAAATATACCACGACTTGTATGCTAATTCAATTAATTAGCGATTTTTTGTACCGGTTTGCACATCCGCTCCTGCCCATCGTTTTACCAGCTCGATAATCGTCTCCGAGGCTTTTACCATAAGCGAGGCAACGATCCACTCCCGCTCTCCATGATAATTTGCACCCCCTGTAAATACATTCGGGGTGGGAATTCCCTGTTCGCTGAGCCGGGCCCCGTCCGTACCTCCGCGGATTATCTTTTCAACCGGTGTAAGGCCGACAGTTTTGATTGCCTCTTTGAGATATTCGATCCCCCGGGGGTCTTTGGAAATAAAATCGCGCATATTCACATACTGCTTCTCAGTTTCTACTGTGACTTTTCCGCCGGGAAACTGTGCCTCCACTACTGCAGCGATCTTGCGGAGCGCATCGGTCCGTCTTTCTATCTCGTTATAGTCGAAATCCCGCAGATAGATCTCCAATGATGCCTGCGAAGAGGTACCTGTTAGTTCGATCGGCAGGTAGAACCCGAACCGTCCGTCCGTTGCTTCCGGCGACTCATTACGCGGAAGCATGGTGACAAATTGGGAAGCCATTGTAACGGCATTCATCAATTTACCCCGCCCTTTGCCCGGGTGAATGTTGACTCCTTTCAGTTTGACAACGGCCTTATATCCGTAAAAACATTCCGCTTCAATAATGCCTTTACCGTCCCCGTCGATGGTATAGCAGTATCCGGAACGGAGCTTTTCGATGGGGAACCGGAGCAGCCCCTTTCCGGTCTCCTCATCCGGTGTAAAAATGATTTCGATCGTTCCATGGGGGATGTCAGGATGCTCCCGGAGCCAGGCTACCGCAGCCATTATTTCGGCTATTCCCGCCTTGTCGTCGGCCCCGAGCAGGGTTGTACCGTCGGCGGTAATGATTGTCTCTCCTTTGTACCGAAGAAGATCGGGGAACTCTCCCGGATCGAGAGTAATTCCATCTTTCAATTCGATAATCGATCCGTCATAGTTGTGATGGAGCTGGGGTTTTACATCTTTACCGGAAGCTTCCGCCGATGTATCGACATGGGCCAAAAACCCGATTACTTGATTTTCCGATTTTCCTTCTATATTAGAGGGAAGCCGTGCTATGAGATACCCGTGTTCATCGAGTTCTATCTCCTCGATACCGAGTTCTTCCAGCTCAGAAACCAAAAGGCGCAGGAGGTCCCATTGCCCGGGGGTAGAGGGTATTTGTTCCCCATGACGGTCTGATGTCGTCTCTATCCGTACATATCGTAAAAACCGGTCCAGTATCTGCTTTTCGAGCCATTCGCTCCTGTTCTGGTCCATAATCGTCTCCATTCTCCCGGGCTTTACTCGAGTACCCACTCTTCTAACAGAAATGCAGAGAAAAATATAGTGCTCGGAGGATAAAAAAAGCTGCAAAGTCGCCTTACCATCAACTTTGCAGCTAAGAAGGAAATATATTAATAAAAGGAGGTACATAATAAAAACAGTCGAAGGGGGGTTGGGGTTACATTACTTTCCTGAAAATCTTGATTTTCAGGAAAGTCTGGAAGTTTGTGCAGCTATACTGCGCAAACTTCATCCGCGCTTCTATATATAGCTTTTCACCTTCGATTTTTCCCCTCAGTCTGGAAGTTTTCGCATACTATGCGAAAACTTCACCCCCGCTTACGGTTTCCTTTTATCATATCCGCTTTCAGGAAAGTCTGGAAGTTTGTGCAGCTATACTGCGCAAACTTCATCCGCGCTTCTATATATAGCTTTTCACCTTTGATTTTTCCCCTCAGTAAAGTACCGGATACTGGGTGAGCACCACAGTTGCCGCTATGAAGGTGATTATAGTATAAATCGCTATCGTGGAGGTGATGTAGGATTCTTCTTCGGTACCGGCCGAGCGGGCAAATATCGGAATCGAAAAAGAGGGAGCAGTGAGGAAGAGGATCCAGATTGCCGTTACGTAACCTTGAGACCACCCCAATACATTGCGGATAAGGAGAACTCCAACGCAATAGGCGAGTACTACCGCCAGCGGGAGGCGGACCAGTACCGTAATGACGGCGTCCCTGCTGCCCCGCCTGACAAACCGCAGACCGTACCCGATAACCATGAGAATAAGGGGGCCGATTGCGGCACCCATCATATCACACAACGCAAAAACACCGCGTCCTGCCGCGGTTTCCCCGAACGGGCCGGTTATTCCGAGAAGATTCAGCACCAGTCCGGCAATAATCCCGATGTTGATCGGTGAAAAGAGGAACGATTTCAGCGGCAGCCCTTTTTTCCCTTCTTCCCGGGCGGTGAAAATTGGAATCAACAGAAACCAGAAAAAGATTTCATGTCCTAAATCAACAACAGCAATATATTCGAGTCCGGCCACACCGTAGAGCGAAGAGAACAGGGCCAGGCCGAGCATCCCGTACTCCATGCCGCCGGTAAGAAAAGGAGCGTACCGCTTACCGGTAGGAAGAAGGGGAGATACAAGAAATCCCCCTCCCATCATAATCAAATTCGCAGCAAAAACGGCAAGTGCGACGATAACCAGCCCACCTTCGAGACGGGCTGTCAAAAAAGTCTTGAAAAGCACACCGGGCAGGAGCACATTGACAATGAGCCATTTAAGCTGGTCGACAGTACTCCGGGAGAGAAACTCCTTTTTCCTGAAAAGAACCCCCAGCCCGATAAATCCGATAAGAGGTATAATTTTTGCAATGATCATAAGAAAAACCATGATATACCGTAAACGGAAATGATACAAGTTGAAGCCGCACCCGAAACCGGACTGGAATTTTCTTTATCGATATGATAAAAACGGAAATTACATAAAAACCTCCACTCTTTTGTAAGGATGTGTACTGTTGAGTAAAAACGATCTGGACGCAATTATCGAAAAAAACAAACGAAAAAAACGGAGAAAAGAGCGGAGAAGAATAAAAACGTACCGCATTATCTATGAATTTTTCCGGGCCACACTCGGCGCGCGGCTAATAAAAAAATTCAATGTACATCCAGAAAACCTCGAACTGTTTGAGGAGCTCGACCCGCCCTATTTTCTTATTTCAAACCATAACAGCTTCTGGGGACCGTTCATGATGGCCTATTTTGTCCCGATACCTGTCTCCTATGTAGTAAGTGACGCCAATTTCCGTTCTCTCTTTGTACGCATATTCCTCGGGTTTGTAGCGGCGATTCCAAAGACCAAAGTGATTTCCGATTTGGATACCATAAAACACATCATGGAAATCAAACAGCGGAATGGGGTAATCGGTCTTTTCCCCGAAGGGCAAAACTCGTATGACGGTCATAGCCAGCCCATCTACTACTCGACTGCGAAGCTTCTCAGGCGTTCAAATATACCGGTGGTATTTGCAGATAAAAAAGGAACATACCTTACTTTTCCGAGATGGGCAAAGAAAAGCAGAAAGGGAGAAGTCTCCATTTCGTACCGGCTCGTCTTTACTCCCGAAGAGCTCAAAACGTTACCGGTAGAAGCTATTTATCAGAAGCTGGTCACACTCATCGATTACGATGCGTTCGAAACGCAGAAGGAACGCATGGTCTCCTTTAAAGGAAAAGATTTAGCCGAATACCTGGAAATCGTTCTTTTTGTGTGTCCCGACTGCCGCTCGCTCGCCTCCCTCGTTTCAAAGGGCGATATTCTGACATGTACCAGGTGCGGCTACGCGGTTCGCTATACCGAACTCTGCTTTTTTGAGCCGGTAAAGGGAGAACTCCATTTCCGCGATATCAGGCAATGGAATGTGTGGCAAATCGAATACATCAATACTCTGGTTTCTGAAAAAATAACTGATCAAAACGATGAGCCGGTGTTTCAGGAGAAAGAGATCCGACTGGGTACCGGATATAAATCTGAACCGATGAAACCGGCGGGAAAAGGGATGTTGTCCCTCTACAGCGACAGGCTCCGTTTCCTGCCAAGAGAAAACCGAGAAATGGCCTTTTTTCTCAACAAGATCGAGGGGCTTAATATGCACAACGAAGAAAAACTGGAGTTTTATTACGACGACACGTTGTTCCGCTTCGACAGCGAACATGTCCGGGTGTCCCTGTACAAGTGGTATATTTTTATTCAGGCAGTCAAAAGTTTCAATAAACCGGTATGATGTTCTGTCGGTCCTGCGGCGCGCACTATCCTCTCGATGAACCGATCTGGCGCTGTACCTGCGGGGGCCTCCTTTCTCTGCACTGGAAGCCGGTGATCGATATTTCCCGGATCGCAAAACGGTTTCCTACCCTGCTCCGGTACCGAGAAGCATATCCGATTGACCCACAACATCCGATAATCGATTTTGGAGACGGATTTACGCCACTTCTTCCCATCACAATCGCAGGGCGGGACATACAGGTAAAACAGGACCACCTCTTTTCAACAGGCTCGTTTAAAGACCGGGGTGCCGCGATTCTTATCAGTAAGGTCAAGGAACTGGGCATTTCACACATTGTAGAAGACTCATCAGGCAATGCCGGGTGTGCCGTTGCAGCATACGCGTCCGGGGCAGGCATTTCGTGCGACATTTTTGTACCCGAGTCTACATCTGATGAAAAACTGGCCCAAATATATACGTACGGCGCCGCTCTAAAAAGGATTCCCGGTACGCGGGAAGATACGGCCGAGGCGGCTTTAAAAGCAGCTTCTCAAGCCTACTACGCGAGTCATTGCTGGAACCCGTTTTTCTTTCACGGTACCAAAAGCGCGGCGTATGAGATCAGCGAACAGCTCGGGTGGAAAGCCCCCGATATCATCGTTGTACCGACGGGAAACGGGACCCTCCTCCTCGGTTTGTATATCGGGTTCAGCGAATTGCTCGACGCGGGTATTATCTCACAGCTGCCGTCTCTCATCGCGGTACAGAGTGAAACCTGTTCTCCGCTTTCCTACGCATGGAGGGGTGATGCATCCAATAAGTCCGCGAATACATCCACCATTGCCGAAGGGATTGCCATTGCAGAACCGGTGCGAAAGGATGAAATGGTCGATGCACTAAAATGTACACGGGGAGATGTTATAACCGTCTCGGACGGAGAAATAATGGATGCTTTTTCTGAAATGGGAAGGCGGGGCTTTTTTATAGAACCGACCGCGGCCGCATCAATCGCGGGAGTCAAGAAAATAGCGGCCGGTGTTGATCGGAAATCTAATCTCGTCACTTTTATTACCGGGCACGGATTGAAAGCAGCGGGGAAACTGGCCCATATCAGCCCTTGAACAACATCCCCGGTTACGTGCAATATAGTAACAAGTATATGCAGAGTATCCGGACCCTTCTCGAACTGATTAAAGGGGAGCCTTATCTATATATCCAAACCCACGATTTTCCGGACCACGATGCTGTTGCAGCCGCATTTGGTCTGCAATATATGTTGAACGAGCAGGGAATCCAGTCCTATATTATCTATGAAGGAAGCATCCAGAGGGACTCTCTCATTCGCATGACCGAAGAGCTTTCCATATCAATAGATCACGTGGTCGACCATTCGGTCCATCCGGACAACAAAATCATACTCGTAGACGGCTGCAAGGGGAACAAGAATGTTCGTGATCTCCCGGGAGAAGAACTTGCCGTTATCGACCACCACAACTCTCCTGCCCCGGAAGATGTACCCTTCGTCGATATTCGTCCGGAGTACGGGTCCTGTTCTACACTTATCTATACGTACTTGGATGAACTCGGCTTGACCATACCCCAAAATATTGCCTCGGCACTGATGATCGGGCTTTTAGTGGATACTGCCCATCTCTCGCGGGGTATGAGCGAAGCAGATATTACCTGCCACTCCAACCTCTATGGGAAGGCCGATATCGGGGTTGTAAACAGCATCCTCAGAAACAACATTCAAAAGCAGGACCTGAAGTACTATAAAGAAGTTCTGAATGAGGTGACGATAGAAAACCGGGTCGCCTTCTACTGCTTCGAGAACGGCTGCAGTCAGAATTTATTGGGGATTCTCTCCGATTTTTTCCTCTCCATTCAGGAGGTGAACTTCGTATTCTTTTGTGCCGTCAACGAAGACCGAATAAATCTTTCTGTACGCAGCGAGAAACCGGAATGGAACGCCGCAAAAATCCTGCAAACCATACAGGGGGGGATTGTTTTCGGAAGCGGGCACCCCGATATTGCGGGAGGAGTGATACTCGATCCGTCCCTCTTCGATATCGAGAGGTGCTATCAGGAACTCAAACAGCTGCTGAAGGTGGAATAACAAAGGAAGAATATCATGCCGGAATACAAAAAAATAATAGAGTTGAAAAACGATATAGAGGCACAGTTGATCTCCTCTATCCTCGATGAGCGGGAGATCCCCCATCATATGCACAGCTACCACGATAGTGCTTACGACGGTATTTTTCAGGTGCAGTTGGGGTGGGGCCATATAGAAGCTCCGGAAGAGTACCGTGAAGAGATCGAAAAAATATATTATGATTTAGGAAAGAAAGAATAATAGGGAGATGTTATGATTTATAAAGAATACGGAACAACAGGAAAAAAAGTATCAGCATTGGGTTTCGGCGGTATGCGGTTCAAGGATGTTGATGATTATGATAAAGGCGTCGAAATGATGCTCGAAGCAGCGAACGGAGGGGTTACCTATTTCGACACTGCCCCAAAATATTTCGGAACAAAGAGCGAAGAAATTTTCGGTATTGCTTTCAAAGAGTTTCAGAAAAAAGGGATCCCGTATTACAGCTCTACAAAGACATTTGCATCCACGGAAAAGGATGTACGTAAAGAAATCGAACAGCAACTGAAACGGCTCAATCTCGATTCGATCGATTTCTATCATGTGTGGTGTATTACAAATCTCGAAAATTGGGAAAAGCGGAAACAGGACGGGGTAATAGAAATATTTCGTAAACTAAAGGATGAAGGCATTATCAATCATATCTGTGTTTCGAGTCATTTGATAGGTGATCAGATAAAGGAACTCTTGATGGAAGGGGTCTTCGAAGGGGTGACCTTCGGCTATTCCGCCTACAATTTTTCGACCCGGCAGAAAGCATTTGATGCCGTTACTCAACACAACCTCGGTGCCGTGGTCATGAATCCTTTGGGGGGAGGGCTCATCCCGCAGAATCCGGACCTGTTTCAGTTTATAAAAACCGACGAAAACGAAACGGTAGTCGATGCGGCCCTCCGGTTTCTCTGGTCTCATCCGGAGATAACGGTGAGCCTGGTAGGATTCGGGAACGTAGACGAGGTAAAACAGGCGCTCGAGGCGATGGACGGATTCGAACCGTACTCGAAAGAAAAACTCGAGGAGATCAAATCACGGGCGGCAGGTTCATTCGAAGGGATCTGTACCGGCTGTCAGTACTGTGATGATTGTCCGGAAGGGGTACCCATTCCGAAATTGATGGATGCATACAATCACAAACTGCTGCGGGGTAGTGATGAGGAGATTCTCGACAGGCTCAAGTGGCACTGGGGTATTTCGGCAGATGAAGCTGCCGCTTGTGTGGAATGCGGGCAGTGTGAAGAGGCCTGCACTCAACATTTAGATATTATTAACCGGTTGAACTACATAGCAAAGTTGAAAAACGCAGGATAGCCGGCAAGAGGAGGAGCAGAACATGCTCGTGGAAGTCAAAGATGTCCGCCAAATCCCCAACGAAGGGTTCCGCCGCTGGTTCCGAGATGAATACTTCGATGTGATCGTCTGGTATACGGATGAAGAACAGAACGTCGTGGACGGGTTTCAGCTCTGCTACGATAAGGGAAGAGATGAGCATGCGGTGACCTGGAACCGGGACTACGGTTTTCGGCACCATAAAATCGACGACGGAGAGGTCCCGGGAGAAGCGAAAAGAACACCGGTACTGATACAGGACGGGGTATTCCCCAAAGATCCGGTACTTACCCGGTTCGAAGAGGCGAGCAGCGATATCGATGAGGAGATCAGGAACCTGGTTCTCGAAAAGATGTCCGAAATCCCGGATCATCTATTGTAGGTTTCCACTGATACGCTTTCAAATCGATGATGTCCCGCAAGCCGAGAGCAACCCCTTCATTCTCGAGGAGCAGTTTCTGCTCCTCATAACCGCCGCCGCGGGGGAGGGAAATAGAACCCTTGGAATTGATTACTCGATGCCAGGGAAGATCGTGTTTCTCCGACATTGAATGGAGAATGCGCGACACCTGCCGGGCACCGCGGTGGTTTCCTGCCAATATTGCGATCTGACCGTAGGTTGCGACCCGGCCCGGCGGAATCGAACGGATTATCTCTACTACTCGTTTAGTAAAATCGGTAATAGCGGTACTCTTCCCTTTTTACTGCCAGTATGGCACAATACGCCGAATTATGGAAACAGTTGATATTACGGTTATCGGGGCCGGAGTGGTCGGCCTTGCTATAACGGAAGCACTCTCGAAGCAGACGGACAATCTGCTGCTTGTCGAACAGGAGCCCTCCTTCGGCAGGCACACCAGCAGCCGCAACAGCGAAGTGATTCATTCCGGTATTTACTATGTGCCCGGGTATCTCAAGGCCGCGTTGAGTGTTGCCGGAAACAGCGCTCTGTATACGTTTCTCGAAAACGAACAGCTGCCGTACAGGAAATGCGGAAAGTTCATCGTAGCAACAAATGAGGCGGAAGTACCGGAAATCGAATCGATATACGAAAACGGGAAAATAAACGGGGTCGAGGGGACCGAATTGGTAGACGGCACGCGCATCGGCAGAGAGGAGCCCGGTGTTCATGCCGTGAAAGGGATCTATGTACCGTCCACCGGTATTCTCGATGTCCACTCCCTCATGAAGCGGCTCGCATTCAAGGCGGAACAGAACGGGGCAATGGTCCTCTACTCCATGAAAGCAGCCCGTATCGATTTTGAACAGCCCGGGTTTACCATATCATTCGAAAACGGTGAGCAGGTCCGCTCGCGAGTAGTCATTAACGCGGCGGGACTCTTCGCTGACAAAGTATCGGCCATGGCAGGGATCGATACCGACGGCAACACGTATACGCTCCGCTACTGCAAAGGTGAGTACTATAAAACGACACGATACAGGGGGATGAACAGACTGATATATCCGGTTCCGGACCCGGACGGGAAATCACTCGGCATTCACACTCGTCTCCATTTAGATGGAACGGTGGCCTTCGGGCCAAACGCGTATTTTGTCGATGATATTGATTATTCCATAGACGAACGGCATAAGGAGCAGTTCTACACATCGATCTCAAAGTTTCTGCCTATCGAGAAAGAGGACATCCACCCCGATGACTCCGGTATTAGACCCCAGCTGTATCCTCTCGATGATAAACCCAGAGATTTTATCATCAGAAATGAAGCCGATAAAGGATTAAACGGATTCATCAATTTAGTAGGGATTGAATCTCCCGGCCTCACCTGCTGTCTTACTATTGCGGAATATGTACGGGACGCGGTCCTGCCTCAGATATAACCCTTCTACTGTATGTGCCGCTGTTCCGCACTCCCCCTTTACCTAAGCGCCTTTATCCAGGATTTTCCTCACTTTGTTCGAAAAAACAGCGGCCTCACGCTCAGCTTCGGCAATGACCGGGTCTTGATCGAGCGGACCGAGTACAGCCTCCATTTCGTCCCGGCTTTGGTAGAGCATGATGCGGTAAGGGTCATTATAATCCTTTTCTCTCGAGGTTTTCGTACGGCGGAGGACTCTCTCTTTTGTATCGAGTGCCTCCTCGAGCAGTACAGTCAATTCTTTCACGGTGATTTCGGAAGGAGAGATATCGAAGAGACGGCTGACCACTTCCGCAGCGTAATTAAGTTCATCCTGCGGATATCGTTCCGCCTCTTCATAGTAAAACCGGTGTACCCGGTCCCATGAATCGATCTCGCCGGTAGTAATCATTGTTTTGAGGAGGCGGATACGGTCGGTGCGGAAAAGCTGCCCCCCGAGATTGGTCCAGACAGGATTATCCCGGGGATAATCTTGAGCCAGTCCATTTCCGGTTTCCTGTAACCATTTCTCTTTTAACAGCTTCTCCAACAACTCGGCGGGAGAGGAAGCATCGATGTTTTTTAAAATGAC
>CAZKZZ010000124.1:0-11039 GCA_964557375.1 uncultured Spirochaetales bacterium
GCCGCCTGTTTAATGACCTCGGCGGTAACCGGTTTGCCCCGAAGGTGCCGGGATGTCTCGGTTAGAAACAGAGGTACAGGAGCCACGCCGCCTGCGGAAAGGGAAGCTTCGGCAATTCGGTGTTCGGCGT
Organism: uncultured Spirochaetales bacterium; assembly: GCA_964557375.1. Classification (GTDB taxonomy): domain Bacteria; phylum Spirochaetota; class Spirochaetia; order SPDA01; family CAZJBZ01; genus CAZKZZ01. The sequence goes on from CAZKZZ010000124.1 coordinate 131, forward strand.
TGAACTCGGTTCTCGGTACTACCGGTGCATCGATTTCATCCCCTTCGAGGGTTATAAGAGCTGCCGAGTTTACACTTGCAATATCGAGGTGCGTTCTGCGGGAGACTTTCTCGAAATTAAACAAACTGTCTACGGAGGGGACCGGAAAAAGGACCGCTTCGAGAATTTCCCCCTCCCGGATGTCCAACTGCTTGTAGCCTAAAAAGAAATCTTTAAGGGGCACTCTGCGGTCTCCTCCATCTGTCCCGGTGGCAGAACCATCCGCAAGAACACATTCGCTTTCTAAGGCTAAGAACATGATGGAGAGGTCTCCAATGGGGGACGCATTGATGATATTCCCCCCCACCGTAGCCTGCCTGCGTATCTGGGCGGAAGCGACGAGATTGAGATATGTGTCCATTTCCGGGATGGTCCCGATTAGTTCGGGAGAATCTTTTAACGTCTCGACCGGAGTGCCGGCCCCGATCCGGCATTCTCCGCCTCCGATCTCGATACCGGAAAGAGAAGGTTGTGATGAGATAAAACTGACCGGATGCTCTTCGAGATAATCCGGCTTCTGTACGTAGAGGTCGGTCCCGCCTGCAATGATAGCTGCAGCTTCCCGTTTTGACTGCAGCCCGGGGCTGAGATCGGCTTCAACCTCTGATTGTCCGGTCCGTTTGATCACGGAGAGCCTCTCCGGAATATCTGCGAAATAGGGGGGGATGATACCCTCATCTATGAGGGGCCCGGTCCGGGCACGCACGGCTCCGTCATGCGGGGTGGAAAAAGTCTCGGCAAAACGGCCGGTCAGCTTTCTGATGGCCCGTTTAATCGATTCGTAGCCGGTGCATCGGCAGATATTTCCCGCTACCGCCTCGAACGCTTTTTCAACCGTTATCTCGTAAGATTCGAGAAAAAACCAGGTAAGAGAGACGATGAACCCCGGAGTGCAGAATCCGCACTGTGAGGCGTTCTCCTGTACAAACATCTCCTGGATGGGGTTGAGAGGAGGGAGAGCCGATTGCGCACCCGTTTCGCTGCTCACGTCCCGTTCGGGATTGATTCCTTCTATAGTAACGACATGTGTACCGGCTATTTCTCCTAAAGGAAGCAGGCAGGAGTTGACCGCCCTGTAGACGACCCGGCCTTCGATTTCGGAGAACTTTCCTACGAGAATGGTGCAGGCCCCGCAGTCGCCTTCCCGGCACCCTTCTTTGGTACCGGTCAGCCTCAGGTCCCGGCGGAGGAAATCGAGAACAGTCATTCCTGCAGGCTTTTCAGTTTCGATGTCCCGGTTGTTGCAGATAAACCGAATACGTTTTGCCATTCCTGTTCGATTGTACGGAAATTAATTGGGGTGTGCAAGCAGCCGGGAGGGGGATTATTGGTTTAGTAGATTGTAAAACCGATGTCGAAGGTCGCGCGAGAGCTGTTGTAGAGACGCAAGGCAGTGCCGCCTATGAGAACAAATGGAATATTATTGTTGCTGAGTAAAGCGATCAGTTCCTTGTGAGTCATCGTTATACTTTCTCCGGAAGGCTTCTATGAAAATCCGCATCCCCAGCTCGGGATCGAGTTCGAGCACATTTTTTAGCTCACTCTCAAGCGAATCGAGTTTCTGCTCGGCGGTCATTCCTTCTAAGATCTTCTGCTGTTCTCTTCTCCCGATCGATTTATCCTTCATGCTATATACCGGCTCGTTTGTTTCAGTGTGGGCGGAATATAGGGTCCCACAAAATAGATGATATCATGGATTCCCTGGTTGACAACAGTCTCGATTTGCTTCAAGACCTGGGCTGCCTGTTCTTCGACGGTTTTCTCCTTGGTAAAATGGAATGGAGTGCCCGGATAGAAGTTGAATCCGGCCGAGGGCATGAACCACAATGTGTGGCCAAATTGACGGTACCGATCCAGCCTGGCCGGTATTGAAGAGATTGTCTCGTCTCGCAGGTCGTAATCCCACTCTACGAGGATGGTATCTTCGGGAATACGGCGGGCGAATATTTCGAAATCGTTTTCAAAGACCCATGGGATAGTAAAGGTAAACAGTTGTGTGTTTCCCGTTATTTCCCGGACCCGAGGGACGATAACGGAGTTTTGAAACTCCAAATTGGTTTCCATAAAAAACCGCTGCACGTTTTGGTTGTCCATAGCGGCAAGATTTTCGTTGTATAAAGAGCGGTATTTTTCTCTGCATCGCGAGCAGTAACACGGTTCGAGAAACTCCGGGGGATGGAGCATGATGCCTTTGAATCCGTGATATCTATGCAGCAGCTCCGTTATAACAGTACGGGCATAGGTTTGGGCTTCGGGGTGATGGTGGCAGCTTATACCTGATTCCGGTTGTTGGATTCCGTCCCGGTTTATGACGGCAGTATGGGGGTAAGACAGGGTAAAACCCTGGGCATGCCCTGTCGTGGAGAAAACCCCAATGACATCAATAGCCAGCGAATTGCAGAAGTCAATTACCTCTTGGCAGAAATCGGTTTCGACATTAGGATGTCCGGTTTCAATGCATTGGGGATAGTTCTCGGATGTAAAAGGAAGAGTATTCCCCATGAGGTAGAGAAAGAGGGTGTTCATACCCGCGTCTCGGAGCGTGAGGATGTTCTGCTTCCAGTCTTCGAAAGTCCAGGTACTCGTCCACTGGTTTGTTAACGGTTCTGGGGGGGGGAAATCACCCGTACCGAGGAACAGGTAATAGCCGTAGGCGTGTTTAGGGGAACTACTCATACTTATGATTATAAAAATTTTATTGACAGCTGTCAAACTTCATGTTAGTCTTTTTATAAGACTTAAAATAAGTATTATTTTATTAAATCTGTGGAAGAGACTAATAGAGGGGTCGATCCCCGCATCGTACGAGAAATAAACCAGAATCGTCTGTTCTCACTTTTGAGGACAAAAGGGGCGAGTACGATTACGGAGATTGGGAGAGAAATTCATTTGAGCCCTGCAACGGTAAAATCGGTTTTAGATGATCTCGAACGGTATGGGCTTATCCGAGAGACCGGAGAAGGGTTTTCTACCGGAGGTAGAAAACCCCGGCTTTATTCACTCGATTTTGAACGAAACATCGTCTGCGGCGTCGATTTTCACTCTCATTTGTGTACAACAGCACTCATACGCATGGACGGTTCGATTCTAACATCAACTGCCTCCGCTCCCCAATCAAAAACACCTGAAGAAATCGCCGAACTCATCAGAGATGCTTTTACAGAATTGTGTAAAGAACAGAACATCCCATATTCGGATATTCTGGGCATAGGTATCAGTCAGCCGGGAATTGTCGGCAGCGACGGCAAGAAAATAAGGTTTGATGTGCATCATGGATGGACCGAAGTCCCTCTCGGTTCGCTGGTCCAGGAGCTTGTTCCTCTGCCGGTTTTTCTCATCGAAGACGCCAACGGAAAATTATCGGCTGAAATGGAGTTCGGAGGAATCGAAGAGACGGACAATCTGCTCTACGTCTTAATAGGCTCGCCCGGGGAATCCGGTATCAGCGGCGGGATGGTCAGTCGCGGTGAGATCATGCACGGATTCAAAGGCTTTGCCGGAGAGATCGGGCATATGGTGATCGACCCGAAGGGTCCTCTCTGTTACTGCGGAAGACGGGGGTGCTGGGAAGCGGTTACCAACGTTTTTGATTTAATAAAGAAGATACAACAGTGGTATCCGGACGCGAAATTGACTGAAATCGACGACTTTTTTCATTTTGTCCTCGATAATCACACTTCCAGTAGGAAAGTTTACAGCTTGCTGGAATGGTATGTCGACATGCAGGCGGAAGGAATCACAAACCTAATCCATATTATCAATCCGGAAAAAATCATTATCGGCGGAAAAATTACGCTGCTCGGAGAAATCTTTCTGGACCGGTTAAAACAGAAGATAAAAGAAAAAGCGATGACACCTTTTATCGAAGATGTAGACATCAGTTTCAGTTCAATAGAAAAAGAAAGCGGGATTTTGGGAGCTGTCAGTATAGTCCTGCAGCACGCAGTAGCTTTGCGGCAGCAACAGCTGCAAAAAGGTGGTGTGGCTACATGACGGCTTACCTGGATTCTAACGGTTTAAAATTTGGTTTTTATTTGGAGGATACATGATGTCAAAATTAGCAATACAGGGCGGAGATCCGGTACGGACAAAACCGTTTCCTGCTTGGCCTGTGTTTGACGAACGGGAAGCCGAAGCGGCCCGAAAGACAGTGCAGTCGGGCCACTGGTGGCGATACAGTTTTGGAGAGGGGTTGGATTTGCATGAACCTGAAGGAGGGGACCCATCCCAGGTTGCACGGTTTCAGCGTGAGTTCGCCGACTATCAGGGGTTGAAGTACGCCGTTGCCTGTAACAACGGTACGACCGCTCTCGACGTTCTGGTGCGTGCACTGGATATCGGCCCCGGAGATGAGGTTATTGTGCCCGGGTACACCTATGTTGCCGGAGTCACCTGTGTGCTGCAGTCCAACGCTGTACCGATTTTTGTCGATGTTCATCCCGATACCTACAATATCGATCCGGACAAAATTGAAGAGGCGATAACCGACCGTACTGCTGCAATCGTACTCTGTCATTTCGGCGGACAGATGGCTGATATGGACCGGATCATGGCGATTGCTGAAAAGCACGATCTAAAAGTTATTGAAGATGCCGCTCATGCCCACGGGTCCAAGTGGAACGGTAAGGGGGCAGGTTCCATCGGCCATGGAGGAACATTTTCATTTCAGAATGCAAAAAACATGACTGCCGGAGAAGGCGGCCTTATCTGTACTAACGACCCAAAGATAAGAGACAGAGTAGAATCGTTGACCTGGTCGGGCAGACGCAGCGGCAGGCCCTGGTACGAGTTCTACGAGCTCGGATGGAACGCACGGATGATGGAACTGCAGGGCGCCCTGCTTCGGGTCCAGCTGACCAGGCTCGAAGAACAAAATAAAAAGCGGCGGGAGAACTCGAAATATTTGACTGAACGGTTTAAAGAAATCGAAGGAATCGAGCCGACTGTCATCGATCCTCGGGGGGAACACTACTCCGTTCACATATATATGGTCCGGTATAATCCGGAAGCGTTCAGTGGTCTCGAACGGGGTACACTGATCGATGCTCTTGCAGCGGAAGGCATCCCGGTTTTCTACGGATATACTCATCCCGTCTATAAGAATCCGATGTTTCTGGACAAACAGTTTTACACAAAAGGATGTCCTATCTCCTGCGGCCACTACGACAAAGAGATCGACTATGGAAAATATTCAGAGATTTGCCCGGTTTCAGAGCGGGCCTGCGCTTATGAGGCAATTTGGTTCGAACACAGTATGTTTTTAGGTGATAAAAAGGACATGGACGATATAGCAGATGCATTCATCAAGATAAGGGAGCATGCGGGTGAGCTGTAAAGAAGTGAACGTCGGATTGATCGGTGCCGGTTTTATGGGTTCGACCCATGCAGATATCTGGCACAAGATGGATGATGCAAATCTATCAGCGGTATTGGAATGTGACGAGGAACGGGGGCCGGAAATCGAGAAAAAATACGGCTGCGCGGTATTCTGCGAGGCGGACCAGTTCTTCGAAGAGGGAGAGTTCGATCTTGTGGATGTGTGCGCTCCTACATCCCTGCACGAAAAGCTCGTCATAGATGCGCTGGACCACGGAAAGCACGTGTTCTGTGAAAAACCACTCGCTTTGTCTGTAGAGAGTGCCGTAAGGATACAGAACAAAGTCCGGGAGAGCGGTAAAAAATTTATGGTCGCACAGGTGATCAGGTTTTGGCCCCAGTATATAAAAATACGAAAAATGGTGGAGAGCGGAGAAATCGGCGAGGTCAAAAAAGTCCACGCTTACCGCATTGCCGAAATCCCCAAATGGGGCAATTGGTTTCGAAAACCGGAAGTCGGGGGAGGAACGCTGTACGACCTGCATATTCACGATCTCGATTACATCTATTCTCTGTTCGGAAATCCTGCGGAAGTGTATGCCAGGGGAGAGAGAGGTGAGTACGGCGCTTGGGACGCCTTAACGTCGACGTTGACCTGGGAGCAAATGACGGCAACGATCGAGACGGACTGGACCCATCCGAGGGGTTTCCCCTTTCAGTTCGGCATCAGATTGAGAGGAACGAAAGCCACGCTGCAGTACTCTTTCGAGGTCTCCGGCAATGTCGAAGCGAAAGACGCTGCTGCGGAGAAGCTTGTGCATATCACTCCGGGCAAAGTAGAAGAGCTCGACTGCTCAGGTATGCCCGACGGATATACAGCAGAGATTGCATACATCACCGAGTGTGTCCGGGAGGACAAACCGGTCGAAACCGCTACGATCGACGAAGCGATCGAAGTACTTCGTCTTGTAGATAAAGAACAAAAATCCCTGGAAACAGGGGAAAGGAGTATCGTATGAAAAGAAAAAAATTGTGTGCGCTGGTTGTCCTTCTTATACTGCTTGCACCTCTTATGGTGACGGCAGAAGGGCAAAAGGAGAGCGAAGAAGAAGGTGTCGTCCTGAAATACATGTTCTGGACCCCGATCTATGAGACCTACATCTCCAAGGCGATCGACCAGTTCGAGGCGAAGAATCCCGGCATAAAGGTCGAATATGAAACCTTGGCATTCGATCCGTACTGGCAGAAGGTGCAGAATCTCTATGCTGCGGGGAATCCGCCAGATGCGTTTGATATGAGTATAGCCTTCGTGTGGGATTTTGCAGATAAAGGTTCGGTTCTGGCAATTGACGAGTATATCGAAAACGATCTGGATAAATACTACAAGAGAGCGATCGATATGGAGCGGTATCCGGATATCAACGGCAAGGCCTATGCAATGCCTTACCAGTGGGTGGCCTCCCTGCTTTTCTACAACAAAGATATTTTCGATGATGCAGGTGTTGCCTATCCGACGAGAGATTGGACCTACGAGCAGCTCATCGATGTATCCAAGAAACTGTCGGCTGATACAAACTCGGACGGAAAGATCGATCAGTATGGGTTCTTCTCGAATGCGTCTCACACATTCCTGGATTCTATGATCAAGGCATATGGCGGCAAAGTCCTCTCTTCGGATTACAAAACTTGTCATATCGACGAACCGGTGGCAATTGATGTGATGCAGAAACTGGTGGACATGATTCACAAAGACAAATCAGCACCGGTTGCGGCAAGCTATGACGCGCTTTTGGCCAGCGGGGGAGAGATGTTCCGTTCCGGGAAGATGGGAATGACCATCGACGGAAGTTATATGATCGACAGCTTCAAAGAGGTGAGTTTCAACTGGGACGCGACCATGGTACCGAAGGGTCCGGTAAAACGTTCGATCTACGGCGGCCCGGACGGAATCAGCATTGCGAAGGATACCGAGCATCCGGATGAAGCGTGGAAGTTTGTCGCATTCATGACCGGGGCAAACCGGCCTGAAGAGACCTGGATCCCCGGTGGTGTTCCCATTACCAAGAGTGTTGCAGGCTCTGACGCGTGGTACAATATGCACAAAAAGTGGATGGATGAGCCGAAAGACCTCCTCGATACCGGGCAGTATCTCGAAGGCGCCGACTTTTGTACCAAGTGGCTCGAATGGCGGATCAATACGATGAATGCTGAACTTGCTCCCGCGTTCGTCGGAAGCGAATCTGTTGAAAAGGCTGCAGCTGATGCGAAGGCTGCTGTGGAAAAGGTGTTATCGGAATAGTACACAACGGCGGGTTCTTCGGTATTGCCCCGGATTACTGCGGGCAATGTCCGGGCCCGCCCGTTTTTCAATGTGTAAAAGTGAGGCCTCATGACAAAACAGTGGCACGGTTGGTTGTTTTTGCTTCCGAGTCTTCTCGGGCTTGCCATAATGATCTACGGACCTATTGCCGGAGTATTCGGGTTCGGACTTACCAGATACGATGTGCTGCGGCCGCCGGAATGGGTAGGATTTGCAAATTACAGTTCGATATTCACTAATCCTATTTTTTGGAAAGTTGTACTCAATACGGTCTATTTTGCGTTCGTAACCGGAATTGCAAGTATCATTCTCGGGTTGTTTTTTGCTGTTCTTATTAACGTCGATATTCCGCTCCAGGGCGTGTTCCGTACAGTGCTGTTTATTCCCGTCATTGTTTCAATGGTAGCAGCTGCCTTTATTTGGCGGTGGATGCTTAACTCCCATTTCGGGGTCCTGAATTATTTATTGGGTCTGGTAGGAATCGAAGGGCCCCTCTGGCTCGACGACCCGAGGTGGGCGATGCTCGGTATTATCATTATGAGTATCTGGAAAATGGTGGGATACAACATGGTGATTTTTCTCGCGGGGCTCAAGAACATCCCCAATGAGTATTATCAGGCTGCAGAAATAGACGGGGCCGGATTCATGACCCGGTTTTTCCGGATAACGTTTCCGCTCCTCTCCCCTACGACTTTTTTCGTCATCATTGTCACCTTGATCAATTCATTCCTCGTGTTCGAACAGACCTATGTCATTACCAATGGGGGACCGGCGAACGCGACACTCACTTTTGCTCTTCATATCTTCAACAACGCCTTTCTCTACTTCAAGATGGGTTACGCTTCAGCACTGGCGTTTCTCTTTTTCATCATCATATTGCTGATAACATCAGTACAGCTCGGCTTTCAAAAACGGTGGGTGCATTATGGTTAATAGAGTGATTGTATTTATACTGCTGGTTCTTCTCTGTGCCGTGTTTCTGTTTCCTTTTTTCTGGATGTTTCTCACAACCGTAAAAAGTGATGCCGAACTTTTTATGTATCCGCCGGGATGGTTTCCACAAGAGTGGCAGTGGCAGAACTATGAAAAAACATTCCAGGCCGTACCGTTCTTCCGGTATACGCTCAACAGTTTTATTATCAGTCTTGCCAATGTAGGGGCGGTGTTTTTCTCCTGTTCGTTTGCCGCGTTCGGCTTGACCCGTTACAACATTAAAGGAAAAGAGTTCATCTTCGGCGCGATCGTAGCCTCCATGATCATACCGATTAATATCATCATTCTCCCCCAATATCTCATTTTCAATTCCATCAGATGGCTGGATACATATCTTCCCCTCATTGTCCCTTCTTTCTTAGGCTACTCTATGGGTACATTTCTGCTCCGGCAGTTTTTCATGACTATTCCTAAGGACCTCGACGATGCCGCTAAAATCGACGGGGCGGGGGCGCTTAGCATCCTCCTCAGGGTGTATGTCCCGCTCTCAACTGGGGCCTTTATTACGATCGGGATATTTATATTTATCTTCTGGTGGAACGACCTGCTGCGGCCGGTCATTTTTCTCTCTTCTACATCGAAGATGCCGTTGACAGTGGGGCTTATCAATATGATGGGGCAGTACACGGTCCAGTGGAACCTCCTCATGTGCGGAGCATTCTTGAGCATAATTCCCGCAATGATAATTTTTCTCATCGCCCAGAAGTATTACATTCAGGGGATCGCCATGACAGCTTTGAAAGGGTAGGATTAGGAGAACTAATACATATGGATAACATAAAAAAAATAGATATTGCGGCGCATATCGGATTCGATCCGCTCCAGGAAATTGGTACCTCGATAGAAGATCTGATCGGCGAAATGGACGAACAGCAGGTTGAGCGGGCAGTCCTCCATCCGATGGGCGCCGGTTTCATTAATGAATTTAAAGTACAGAACCGGGAGCTCGCCTCCCTGTGCGGGAAAGATGGACGGTTTTATTTTTTCTCTACCGTTAATCCCTGGTTCGGGCAGGAGGCGGAAGAGGAGCTCGCTTTTTCTTTTGATTCGCTGGGTGCTGCAGGGGTTTCCTTTCATACGGCGAGGCAGGGGTGCTATATCGATTCCCCTATGATAGAGCCGTTTATTAGAATCGCCAGGGAGAGAGCGAAGCCGGTATATTTTTTCACCGGTTTTCCCGTTTACAGTCTCCCTCTCAATCTCGCCCATCTCGCAGTGAAATTCCCGGATGTCACTTTCATCATGGGGGCGATGGGTGTCTCCGATTACTGGGCGGATATCATCCCTTCATTCCGTTTGGCTTCGAATATGTACTTAGAGACGTCGGTCAATACCAATGTACCTGCAGTCCTCGGCAGTTTTATAGATGAGTTTGGTGATAAACAGATTTTATTCGCAACAAATTATCCTTTCACCGATTACAATATGGAAACTGCAAAGATCGCACGGGCAGGCCTCGCAGAGGAAAGTCTGAATAATATTTATTTTCGCAATGCGGCAGAGCTGTTAGGTATCGAAAGGTGAAAGGAGATAGGTGGGGAACAAAGACATGATAATTGATACACATGCCCATGTATGGGAAAGCTTCATGAGTTTTACGTGTCCCTCGATGGAAGAGATCATTCAGGGTATGGACAATTCCGGAATCGATATTACGGTTTTCAGCTCCTTGAGTGCGATGATCAACACAGACCCCCACGAAGATAACCTGTTCATCAAAAAACTGGTCGACACCTATCCGGACCGCATTCGGGGAGAGTGTGTCGTCACCCCTTATGCGGGAAATAAGGCTGTCGAAGAGTTCGAAACCTGTTTGAACGAATACAAGTTCATCGGGCTCAAACTGCACCCCTGGATCCAGGGGTATGCGGGCGGGTCCGATTTTCTGGCACCGCTTTTGGACCTCTGCGGGCAGTACGATGTCCCTGTCATATTCCACACCGGTACCCCCCCGTACGCCCAGGCTTACCATCTCTGGGTCCAGGCGAAACGGTTCCCCAAGGTACGGTTTATTTTCGGACATAGCGGGCTCAACTACCAGTGGCGGGATGCACTCGAAACCGGAAAGATGTGTGAGAATACCTATTTTGATACCAGCGGCATCAGTTATATGTTCGCGGTCAAAAGGATCATAAAGGAGCTTGGCGCCCACCGTGTGATGTTCGGAAGCGACAACCCCTTTCTCTACCCCGAAACCGAGCTCGAAAAGGTAAAGAATCTGGGTCTTCACGACCGGGACTT
>CAZKZZ010000125.1:0-10998 GCA_964557375.1 uncultured Spirochaetales bacterium
CAGCACCTATAAGCAGGCTCTCGAGCAGGCAAAAGAGGAGAATAAAAACCTATTCGTTCTCATTACAGCACCGACCTGGTGCGGACCGTGTAAGTGGATGGAGGCAAACACATTCAAGGACGAAGAAGTCATTTCATTCATCAATAGAGAGTTCATTCCGGTTCGTGTAGTTGATACGGTAAACGGCAAACGGAATCCGGACCTGAAACTGTTTGATTTCAGCGGATTTCCAACGGTTTTCGTGTTCAACCGGGAAGGAGAGCCGCTTACCTCCTCCGTTGGTGCCGTGGATGCGGAAACGCTCATAAAGCGGACCGAGGGGTACACCGATCCCAATTATGATCCTGCAAACCATTTTCTCTCCTTTTCCTGGGAGAACGGTTCTTTCGATCAGGTAGACCTGAAGGTGTGGGAAGAGAAGCGAAACGGAAAAACGTACACCTACCAAGAAGTGAAACGGGACGATTTCGTCTACCTCTACGCTGAGGGCAGAGGTCTCTATCTTGCCCTTCCTGTAGGCGGCGGCAAGGCATTTTCATCTGATGATAACGGAGAGAGCTGGGAACCGATAGGTGAAATACGGCTCGATTGAGCTGGGTGATTACCTTTTTTTGAGCTCTTCTGCGAAGCTCTTTCCGAAATACTCACCCTTTTTCAAATCTTCGTCGGTGGGTCCGCCCTGGAATTCGAACGAATCGAGAAGGTCCCACTTTACCGGTTCGATAATCTTTTCTACCTGTTTGAGCGCTCCGCCGCTCCAACCGTAACTTCCGAAGTAAGCAGCTTTTTTGTCTGTTATGCGCTTTATGGCAATCTCTTCGAGTTTCTGGGTCATTGCGGGAAAGAGAGCTACCTCGTAGGTCGGCGCTCCGATTATGACCCCGGATTTGGTCCAAACCGATGGAAGAATATAGCTGGTGTGGGTGCGGGCAACATCGAAGATTTCCACCGGAATCCCTGCATCGGCTACTCCCTTTGCCACCGAGTTCATCATCCTCTCGGTGTTGCCGTACATGGACCCGTAGAGCAGGGTTACTCCGGGTTCACCCGGTCCGGCTGCATATCCGGCCCATTTCTTGTACAGCTCGATGATCCTTCCCGGATCCTTTCGCCAGATCAATCCATGGGAAGGGGCAATGATATCGATATCGATGTCTGCCAGCTTATCGATAGCCATCAATACCGGTTTTGAAAACTTCGAAACGATATTGGCAAAGTAGCGGAGTGATTCTTTTTCATAGAACCCGATATCGTGACAGTCCCCGTCGAATATTGCTCCGGGCAGCGCTCCGTACCCGCCGAACGCGTCGCAGGAAAAGAGAATATTACTGCTGCGGTCATAGGTGGCCATGGTCTCCGGCCAGTGAACAAACGGAATGTGAAAAAACTGCAGCTGCCGGCTGCCGATAGAGATTCGTTCTCCGTTCTCTACTTCCTGGATTCGTTTGTCTATTCCGTAGTAGCTTTCCAGCATCGGCTTCGCTTTCGGTGTACAGAGAATGGTAAGCTGCTTGTTGATCCGCATCAGCGTCTTGATGGCTCCGGTATGGTCGGGTTCCATATGATTGACCACGAGGTAATCGAGCTTCGTCGGATCGACAACTTTCCCGATCAAGTCGAACAGAGCATCGGTCTTGAACTCTTTTGCCAGATCGATGATAACCTTTTTCTCATCATTGATGAGATATGAATTATACGTCACTCCCTCTTTACTGATCGGCCAGAGACCCTCGAACAGGTCGGTGGTTCGATCATTGACGGTTATTGCAAAAACATCTTCTTTAATTCCATTGATAACCATACGCTTCCTCTTTTTCGTCTATGTAGTCAATACGTCTGCGGTCGGTACATCTGTGATCAATACGTTTCCAGATGTGACCACTCCGCATTCTCCAGCCACTCTTTCGGCCGCCTCAGCAGCTCGATCATATTTTCCAGAAGATAGTAATGCCGTTTTTCTTCTTCAGCGATTTTTTCCAAAAGGGTTTTGATCTGCTCATTATCGCTTTCCGCGGCTTTTTCCCGGTAAAAATCTTCGCTCTTTTTTTCGACATCCTGGGCTTTCCGGTATAGTTCTACCTGATCGCCGGCACGGCCTATCTCGCTGTGCTGGTCTTTCATCTCTTCGAATACATTTTTCACATTGTTCAAGATGGGAGTCTCTTCGAGGCTGTACTGCTGGTTCTTCATCGCTTTTACCGCGTTGTAGTGCCGAACCTCATTTTCAGCCAGCATGGTGAGGATGGTTTTAAACCCGCGGGTGGGGCTTTTCGAAGCCATCTCCAGGTAATAATCTTTGCCATCCATTTCCATTTTCATGGCATAATCAAAAATGTTCATGTTACACTCCTTAAGGTCTCCAGAGCAGCATCGTAGTCCGGATGGTTGTGATTTTCTTCTACCACTTCAATATAGCGGATTACATCATGTTTATCTATAATAAAGATACCCCGATTGAGGAGCCGCAGCTCCTTTATCAGCATACCGTAATTTTCACCGAAAGATGCATACCGGTGGTCGGATAGTGTTATAATGTGGTCGACACCGGCATTTCTACACCATCTCTTTTGGGCGAAGGGCAGGTCCATGCTGATGGTGAGGACGATGATTTCATCACCAAAGCTTGCCGCTTCTTCGTTGAACTTCCGCGTCTGCATATCGCACACTTTTGTATCCAGGGAAGGCACGACACTGATGAGCTTCGTCTTCCCGGTAAAATCGTTGAGGTTCTTGGGCATAAGGTCATTGTCGAGGACGATGAAATCGGGAGCTTCCTCTCCCACCTCAGGTTTTTCTCCAACGAGGGTGATGATATTGCCACCCATTTGTGTTTCCTGTCGTTCCATACAATAATTCTCCTTAACAGCGATCTGCTTTTGTTATGTTTTCATGCATGAATGGCCCAGCCGTCTACGGCCCGCATCCCTTCCATGACCGCTTCCGAGATGGTGGGATGGGCGTGAATCATCTTTGCGATATCTTCAGGAAGCAGCTCCGCGGTCTTTGCCAGGAGGAGTTCATGGATCAGCTCGGTCGCGTCGGCCCCGGCTATGTGGCAGCCGAGCAGTTCTTTCATCTCCGGTTCATAAATAATTTTTACGATGCCGTCAGGCTGCTCTACCGCGACCGTTTTCCCCGCCCCCCGATAGGGAAAAGTTGCGCTTTTATAGGAGAGTTCCTGTTCTTTGGCTTTCTCTTCGGTGATACCGAAACTGGCTATCTGCGGTTCGGTATACACTGCCGAAGGGATGGTGTCGGGTGCTATTCTCGGTTCGGGTTTTTCTCCGGCAATATACTCTACAGCCACCTCGCATTCTTTCGAGGCGACGTGGGCGAGGAGGGGAGTGGCTACCACATCACCAACAGCAAAAATAGAAGGCACGTTCGTACGGTAGTAGTCGCCGATTTGTATAAACCCTTTCTCGACGGTGACTCCAACCGTCTCGAGACCCAGTCCTTCGCTGTTCGGCGCTCTTCCGAATACAGCAAGGACTTTTTCCGCTTCTACATCTTCTTTGCTGCCGTCTTCTTTTTCCAGAGAAACGGTGACGGAGTTCTTGCCTTTTTTGAGGCCCGAGGCTTTTGTTTTTGAGAACATCTTTATTTTCCGCCGCTTAAAGGAAGTCTCGAGCACCTTTACCGCCTCCGCGTCTTCTAAGGGGAGCAGATGGTCGAGCATCTCTACAATCGTAACCTCCACACCGAATGCGTTCATGATGTGGGCGAACTCGCATCCGATTGCACCCCCTCCGAGGATCACGAGACTTTTCGGCAGTTCTTCTAAGAGCAGGGCGTGGTCGGAGGAGAGTACCCGCTCACCGTCGAATTCGAACCCCGGAATGACTTTGGGCTTCGACCCCGTGGCAATGATGATATTTTTTCCTTTAAGTTTTTCTTCACCCTCGCCTGATTTCTTTTTTACTGTTACTTCGGTTTTTCCGGTAATTACCGCCTCGCCTTCGATGAGCAGGACGTTGTTCTTCTTCAACAAAAAATTGACCCCTTTGGAAAGCTGGGTTGCAGCTTTGCGGGATTTTTTGTACACCTTTCCGTAATCGAACCCCGATGTGTCCGAAGATACGCCGAGACCCTTTAAATCGTCTAAGGAGCGGAACAGTTCGGCCTGATGGAGCAGTGCTTTGGAAGGGATACATCCCATATTGAGACACACCCCGCCCGGTTTGTCTTTTTCGATAACGCAGGTCTTCAGTCCCAGCTGTGAGGCCCGGATTGCACCGACATAACCTCCGGGTCCCGCACCGATGATGATTACGTCATATTCTTCGTTGCTCATAGTTGTATCTCCTCGCTTAGTGTTTCATTCTATGTAATCAGCCGGTGTTTCGCCTTTCAAAGTAACGCTTTGCCCGGCTGCTCTAATATCTCTTTGAAATAACTCAAGAACTCAGCTCCTACTGCCCCGTCGATGACCCGATGATCGCAGGAAAGGGTAAACTTCATGGTCTGCTGAGGAACAACCGAATCTTCGACATCAAATACGGGCAAAGTCTGGATCGCTCCAACTGCCAGGATGGCAGAACCGGGAGGGTTGATAATTGCGGTAAACTCTTCGATTCCGGCAGATCCGAGATTGCTGATACTGAAACTCGCACCGCTGTACTCATCCGGGGTCAGCTTGTTATTTCGTGCCTTCTCGATAAGCTCTCTTAATTCGTTGTCTATCGCGGTAATGCCTTTGTTTCCGCAGTTTTTTACCACCGGAGTGATCAGTCCGTCCGGCTGGGCCACGGCTAATCCGATGTCGATACTTCCGAAGGTGACGATCTCCTGTCCTTCCCACGAAGAGTTTATCTGCGGATACCGTTTTATCGCTTCTGCTGCCAGTTTTATAAGGAAAGCGTTGAAGGAGAGTTTTCCCTCCCGCCGGCTGTTCACTTCTTTGCGCAGGGCGACCAGGGTGTCAACCCGAGCACTGATGCGCAGGTAATAATGGGGGGCGGAATATTTCGATTCTGAAAGCCTCTCAGCTATAATCCGCCGTTTTCTGCTTACCGGAGTTCTCCGGTCCTGTCCGGGAAGCTGTGCCCCGCCGAAATCAGCTAAAGCGGAAGCACTTGTTTTGCCGGGAGCCCCCGCTGCGGCGGCTTTACCTGGACCAGCAGCTCCGCCGGGAGCCGCAGCCCCCCGCGCCTGAGTTTCACGCGCTTTTTCAATGTCCTTTTTTACGATCCTTCCTTCCGGTCCGCTCCCGCGGATTGTCGTTAAATCAAGATCGTATTTCTCCGCAAGCCTTCGGGCCAATGGTGACGCTTTGATTCTCCCCTCCGGTCCCTCAGTCTGTTTGGGAGCACCGGACGAAGCACCTGTGGGAATTCCCTCGCTACCTTCGTCGGATATGGGACTTTCCTCACCTCCTGCAGCAGACGGTTTAGGCGGTTTCGGCTTTTTCGCCTCCGCGGACTTCTCTTCCCCACCGGCCTCAGCGGTTTCCTCAGCCTCTCCTGCAGCTTGCGACTCGATCTCTTCTATAAGACCTTCTATATCTTCTCCCTTCTCCCCGATGATGGCGATGGGATCTTCGACCTGTGCCGATTCTCCTTCTCCCTTGATAATTTTGAGAAGTGTTCCTTCCTGAACTGCTTCATAGTCCATGGTCGCTTTATCGGTTTCTACTTCGCAGAGCACATCACCGGAAGAGACCTCATCCCCCTCCTGTTTTACCCAGTTCGAAATGGTCCCTTCCTCCATGGTAGGAGAGAGTGCAATCATCAATACTTTTTCCGCCATAGCTTCCTCCTAAAGGTAGAGCACGTTTTTCGCTGCCTGGACTATCTTTTCCACCGAAGGCTGAACGGCCAATTCCAGGTTGTGATTGTAGGGCATGGGAACATCCTCTGATGACACCAGTTCCACCGGAGCGTCGAGATAGTCAAAGCAGTTCTTGTGCACGAGCCAGCCGATATGCGAGCCCACACTCGCGAAAGGCCACGCCTCATCGATAACAACACAGCAGTTGGTCTTCTTTACGGATGAGTAGAGGGCCCCTTCATCGAGCGGTCTGATCGTACGAAGGTCGATTACCTCAGCATCGATCCCCTGGTTTTCCAGTTCCTCCGCCGCCTTCTCCACGGTTCGCATTGGCTTCGAGAAGCCGACGAGTGTTACGTCCGCGCCTTCCCGTCTGATTGCAGCTTTACCGAAATCAATAGTGTATTCTTCCTTCGGTACTTCTCCCTTCCAGGCGTACATCAATTCAGCTTCCATAAAAATGACCGGATTATCATCGCGAATTGCTGTTTTCAAAAGCCCCTTTGCATCGTAAGGAGTGGAAGGGGTAACAACTTTTAAGCCCGGTACATGGGCGAAAATCGACTGGAGGGCTTGGGAGTGCTGGGCCGCCAGGTATTCTGCCGGTCCGTTCGGTCCCCGGAAGACAATGGGTAGAGTAAACTGACCCCCGGACATATATCGGGTCTTTGCCGCATTGCTTACCACCTGATCATATGCCATCAGGGAAAAATTGTATGTCATCCATTCAACAACAGGTCTCAGACCTGCCATAGCAGCGCCAATCCCCACACCGGTAAACCCCTCCTCGGAGATGGGCGTGTCGAAGACCCGCTCTTCACCGAACGTGTCCATAAGTCCCTGGGTCACTTTATACGCACCGTTGTATCGGGCGACCTCTTCTCCGAAAAGAATAACATGATCATCGCGTTCCATCTCTTCGGCTATGGCCTGTCTCAACGCTTCTCGAAATGCTATTTCCGGCATATGTACTTGCTCCTTATTTATTTGTGGTACGTTCGGCCGGCCCTTCCGGCCGGGTCATACCAGTACATCTTCATAGAGAGATTCCAGAGGCGGTTCGTCGCTGTTCTCGGCAAAATCTACCGCCTGTGCGGAAATATTCTTTGCCTCATCGTCCATGGTATCGAACTCTTCGTTGGTAATCATGTTGTCATCGAGCAGTTGGGATTTGAGAATGAGGATCGGGTCCTGCTGTTTGTACTCTTCCAGTTCTTTTTTCGTTCGGTACTTGGCCGGATCACTCATTGAATGGCCCTTGTACCGGTAGGTTTTTATCTCGTAAAAAAGAGGGGTGCCGTTTTTCCGTACATCTTTGACTGCACCGGTGAGTTCATCATACACCGTTAACACATCCATCCCGTTTATCCGTTTCCCGGTGATGCCGTATGAATTCCCCATTACCGAGAAATCCTCTACTGATGATACCCTCCGGAAATCGGTCCCCATCCCGTACTGATTATTTTCACAGATAAAGATGATGGGAAGGTTCCATATTTTTGCCAAGTTCATACTTTCGTGAAAAGCGCCCTGATGAATTGCTCCGTCACCAAAAAAACAGAGAACCACCCCGTCTTCCTTTTTGTACTTAATTTTTAGAGCAACTCCGGTACCCACCGGAATCTGGCTGCCGACAATACCGTTTCCTCCGTACATGTGCTTCTCAGCATCGTACATGTGCATTGACCCGCCTTTGCCCCGCGAACAGCCGGTACTTTTTCCATACAGTTCGGCCATAACCCCGTTAGGGTCAATGCCGCTGGCCAATGCATGACCGTGGTCCCGATAAGCAGTAACGACATAATCCTTTTCGAGGTCGAGGGGATTTATCGCGCCGACAGCCACAGCTTCCTGTCCTATGTAGAGGTGACAAAAACCGCCTATCTTGCGCAGACCGTACATCTGGGCAGCTTTCTCCTCGAAGCGGCGTATAAGAAGCATCTCCTTGAGCAATTCTATCGCTTTTTCTTTTCCTATTTTTTGGGTCAATTTCTGTTTCGCCATCGAGCTGCCCTCCGGTTATGAAAATGTGACGCTGTATTTTATCCCTTTCATGGGTATAAAAAATACACTTTCCTGAATAACGGTTTCCAATACAGTAAGGTTTTGTTCGACTTCGTTGAGTTTCCAAAATGCGGTCAGCCGCCTGCCGAGCGTCTCGAGTACTTCCGACTTGATCGAGGAATTATCGATGATATTTACCACGCCTCTGACGTTGATTACTTTCTCCAGATTTCTCGTCTGAAACAGCCATTCTACGTCGGGGTTTTCCGTCAACTGTACTGTCTTTTCGAACTTAGGCGAGGTAACTGCGAAAATGGTATTTCCCCGATCTTTGAGTAAGGTCGGAGTCATCCACCGCATGTGCGGATTTCCGTCCTTGTCCACAGAAGCTAAAACTGCCGTCTTGGAATCTTCGATCATCAAATCCAGTTCCGTTAATAACTCTTGCTGGGTCATGTCGGCCTCCCTCAGTATTGGTAGTTGGGTACGTGATATTCTCTATAAGTATACTAAGCAATAAGATGAAATGCAAATAAAGGTTTGATTGACGGGGGGCAGGATGCTCTTGTACATTGATAGTATGAAAGTAAGTTCAGTAGAGCAGATGAGAGATTTGGACCGTACTGCCATAGAGCAGTTGGGAATTCCCGAAGAGCTGCTTATGGAGAACGCAGGCCTGGCAGTATATCATGCAATCCAGAGGACCTGTAGCGTAAGCGGGCGGAGCTTTACCGTTGTGTGCGGAACAGGCAACAACGGCGGCGACGGGTTCGTTGTAGCGCGGAAACTTTACTCGGAGGGAGGGGAGGTGTCCGTATTTCTTCTCGGTCCGCGTGAAAAGTTGTCCGGGGCGGCCAAACTCAATGCCGATATTCTCGACGGTATCGGCGTGGAGGTGCGCGACGGTTCCGCCCTCGATAAGCTGCAGGTCTCTATCGAAGAAAGTGATGCCGTCATAGATGCAGTGTTCGGTACAGGACTTACCCGCGCCGTCGAAGGAAAATACAGAGATGCAATAGAGTTGATAAACGGTGCCCGCGGTTTGGTGTACAGTGTGGACATTCCTTCAGGTGTTAATGGAGACACCGGTGCAGTAATGGGTGTCGCGGTAATGGCTGATTTTACCGTTACCTTCGGGCTGCCGAAAGTGGGGAATATCGTATACCCCGGATGGGACCATTGCGGAAACGTGAGTGTAACCCACATCTCTTTCCCTCCTTCTCTTTATGGAAGCGAACATCTCAAAACTGAAATTGCAGTACCCTCCATGCTGCCGGAGAGACCGGCCCATGGACACAAGAGCACCTTCGGAACTGCTCTGTTTATCGCAGGGGCAGCACAGTACTATGGTGCTCCTTATTTCTCTTCGATGTCCTTTCTCCGTTGTGGAGGGGGCTACGCGAGACTTGCCTCGACTTCATCCGTTATCTCTACCGTGGCTGCAAAGAGCAGTGAGATTGTTTTTCACCCGGTCAAAGAGACCGCTACCGGAAGTATCGCCTACCAAAATCTCGATGTTATCAGAATGCTTGCCGCGCAGGTTGGATTTGTGGTGCTCGGCCCGGGTATCTCGCTCGGAGACGAGACCCAAAAATTGGCCCTGGAGTTGATTCCTTCGATCGATAAACCGCTTTTACTCGATGGTGACGGGCTTACTGCGGCAGCAAAAAATCCGCTTATGCTGGAGAAACGGAGCAAACCGACGATTCTTACCCCTCATCCGGGGGAGATGGCCCGTTTGACCGGTTTGAGTGTAAAAGAGATAGAAGCAAACAGGGTGGAGACCGCGAGGGAGTATGCTTCGAAGTTCAAGTCAATTATTGTTTTGAAAGGGGCACATACCGTAACCGCGTTTCCGAACGGAAGGGTTGCCGTTAACATGAGCGGCAACTCCGGGATGGGTACAGCCGGTTCGGGTGATGTGCTGACCGGTATTATAGCCGCTATGGTCCTTCAGAATCTTCCGCTGGAAGAGGCCGTTATAACGGGAGTGTTTCTGCACGGGTTCGCGGGGGATATTGCAGCAAAAAAGTTCGGGGAAGACGGGATGACAGCAGGTGATATCTTGAACACCCTCCCGGAAGCGGTAACGCATTACCGTGAGGAGTACCATTCACTGGTCGCTAATCATTACAATCGGATACACATCGAATAGGTGTGCAACAATCTTTGAGGCACTAGTATGCAGGATAAACCCGCCCGAAAGCCGCCCGGTTTCCCGGGCGGCAGAGTCAGGCGGAGTCAGTTAGGAGGGGCTAGTCTTCTTCTGATTCCAGCTCACCGAGTCGTTCTTTTATCTGATTGAGCTGGTCTTCGAAGAATTGTGCCTGGTTTTTAAGCATATCGACCTCGTCTTCCTTTCGGTACGAAGCCGCGTATGGCCCCGGCTGGTAGCCGGGGGTCATAGGAGGGGGGCTAAAACCTCCCCATGGGCGTCCCCAGGCCCGACCGCGGCCGAATCCATAACCCATACCGCGTCCGTAACCTCGAGCTAAACCGCGCCCCCGAACTGCCGGATTGGCGTATCCGGGTGCATTATAACCGGCACAAAAGCCCGCTGCTCTTCCTGTCATTGGTCCCATTCCGTTGGGGCCTGTTCCGTCACCTAATGGCATAATTTACCTCCTGTATAAACAGTGTATTGTATGTGCAAACTGCACTTGTTTCCGAACTAGTGAGCATCTATCTGCCTGGACCTGGTCCACCGTGTCCATGGCCGCCGTGTCCGGGGCCCATGGGCCCATAGCCACCGGGTCCAGGCCCTTTGCGGCCGGGCCCGCCATGGCCGGCGCCGCCGCGGTACCGTTTTCCGGGGGGAGGCTGATGGACCGGGCCTCCCTGGATCCTGAGCCCCTTCCCGTAGACGAGTGCCAAGGCCACCTTCCTTCGAGCGGACGCTACAACCCGGCCAAACGTCTGTCTGGAAATATTCATCCATGTGGCCGCTTCATCCTGGCGGAGACCTTCCGCGTCTGCGAGCCGCAGCGCTTCGAGCTCGTCAAAGGTGAGATCGAGGCAGTCGGTAAAACTTCCCGGCGGTGGGACCGGTGCGTAATGTGCGGCAGTGTGATCGTACTGTATCCATCTCGGTTTTAACGGTCTCGGCACAGATAACTCCTCATTCGCCTTAAAAATCATTATGAGCATATGCTCATAATTAATATACAATCTTGGCCGCGAATTGTCAATTGATAATGAGAAATGTTTTCAATAAAAATGAAAAAA
>CAZKZZ010000126.1:0-10832 GCA_964557375.1 uncultured Spirochaetales bacterium
TTCGCCCTCGCTTAACGGGAAGGTGTAACGTGTAACAAGGTTTGAGGCAGTAACTTTTGTTTGCCACAATTTTCTATTTGCCTTATTTTATAGAGTAGGAGTCGGTATGAATAAGAAGCAAATAGAGAATAAAGCCAAAGAGTATATCTCACGAGAACAGAACGAAGAGTTCCGTTCTTCGGTCGAAAAACTGCTAAAAGAAAACAACTGGGAAGAGCTGAGTGACAGATTCTATCAAGACCTCAGCTTCGGCACCGGAGGAATTAGGGGAAAAATTGCCGGTGGATATAACCGCATAAATCCCTTTATTATCTCACGGGCGACACAGGGCTTAGCCAATTATATCGGAAAAATGAATGATCCCAGCGCTGCTTCCGTCGTCATTGCCTACGATTCCAGGCGGTTCTCCGATGTTTTCGCGGAACAGGCAGCACTGGTATTGTGCGCAAACGGGATAAAAGTGCATCTGTTTACTTCACTACGCCCGACTCCGGAACTATCCTTTGCAGTACGGAGACTCGGTGCAACCGCAGGAATTGTTCTCACTGCCAGCCACAATCCTCCGGAATACAACGGCTACAAAGTGTACTGGTCTGATGGTGGACAGATCGTCCCGCCCCATGATTCGGGAATTATTGATGAGGTCAATAAAGTTACCGATGAAATCCGGCTAATCCCAAGGGACGAAGCTGTGGATAACGGACTGCTTCGATATATAGACCGGGAGATCGATAAACCGTACATCGAAATGGTCAAGAAACACTCGCTGCGGCCCAATCTTATAAAAGAACAGGGTAAGAACCTCAAAGTTGTCTTTACCCCTCTCCACGGAACAGGTGCAATGCCCGTTGAAAGGGTACTCTCTGATATGGGCATAGAAGTAATCCCTGTCCCTGAGCAGAAGGACCCGGACGGGGAGTTCCCCACGGTGGAGTATCCGAATCCTGAGGAAGCATCTGCTATGGAGATGGCCATAAAGCTTGGAGAAAAAGTTGGGGCGGATCTTGTTATGGGTACAGACCCGGATGCGGACCGTCTCGGTATTGCAGTGCCCGATAAAGACGGATTTACTTTGGTGAATGGCAATCAGCTAGGTGTGCTTCTGGCAGATTATATTTTCTCATCTCTCAAAGAATTCGGATCACTGCCCGATAAGCCTGTGCTGGTGAAAACAATAGTTACTACAGAACTACAAAGGTTGATTGCAGAGCACTATGGTGCGAGGGTGTACGACACCCTGACTGGGTTTAAGTATATTGCTGAAAAAATACGACAGTTTGAGAAAACAGGCGAGCAGTACGTTTTCGGCGGTGAAGAGAGTTATGGATATCTTGTCGGAACCGAAGTACGAGATAAGGATGCAGTAGGAGCTGCTGCTATGACTGCTGAGATGGCGCTGTACAATGTTTCGCGAAAAATGAGCGTTTTGGACCATCTCAGATCTCTCTACGAGAAATTTGGTTATTTCAAAGAGATTCTCATTTCCAAGAAGCTGGAAGGAGAGACGGGGAGTGAGAAAATTGCCTCGATCATGAAGGAACTGCGAGATAATCCCCCGAAAGAACTCGGCGGGAGCAAGGTCGTGGTGATCAAAGATTATCATGCCGGAAATACGAAATATCTTCTAACAGGTGAGACTGAACCGATAGATTTGCCGAAGTCGAACGTTCTCCAATTCGGTACCGAAGACAAGACACTATTCTCTGTCCGGCCTTCGGGAACGGAGCCCAAGATTAAATTCTATGCCTCGGCACGGAGTAGGCCTGAAAAAAATATAGATGTAGCAGAAAAAGAGGTAGAGGAGAAACTCTCCCGCATAGAGGGGCAGATCGGCGAAATTATGAGTTGATCATATATGCTACCGTCATCCCGCATCATCTATCTATTAGATTTCTTCTCTGAACCGTTTATCCTTAGCTGCATCAATTTCATTAAGGTATGCACGAATGTGCGGCTCATCCTGTAAGTTTCTTTCCATCTCATCCTGGAGATCCTGGACGAACTGCTCTTCCATATTGTAGAGTTCCCCTTCCAGTTCGCCCGACCAAATAAATCGAATAAGGTCCTTTTTGTTGTCTTTGTAACTGAGCAGCCGCTCAGCTAATAGAGCGGCACAGTACCAGCGCACATCGTCGAGTTCGAGATTGTATTCTTCGAGCATTTTCCACACAGTCAAATGAGAGCCTCCTTCCTGTCTCGGTATATATGGACTGAGATACTATAACAAGGTTGACACCTCTGGGGCAAACGGGTAGCGTACAGCATGGCCCAGTTAGTAGAAATCGGGGTACCGGTTGCCAAAGTTTTTGCAGCCATGATAGCCGGGTTTCTCATATTTCGTATACCGCCGGTCAGGCAGACGGTAAGGCCGCTTCTTTTTGTTACACTCAACATTCTCTTCCCAATCCACCTCATCTATAAATTTTCAGACGGTTGGGGAGAAGCAATAGAAGCAGGCTGGCAGTGGATGGCAATCTTTTTTTTTGCATCCCTGTTAATGATGGGAATCCAGCTCATTGCCGGTATTCTGCTCGTAAAAAAAACCAACCTTCTCCAGACAAATTATGAGCGGGAAATAATAACTTTCTTTTGGGTTCACAATGCTGGATACATCCCGATACCGATTCTTACAGCGCTTGCCCCAAAAGGGCTGATGGTCTTTATGTTTTTCTATTTCTTTGCCTTCAATATTGTATTCTGGTCGGCAGCAGCTTCCTATATTTCACCAGGAGAGGGAAAAATATTTCAGTTCAAGTTGAATATGCCGTTGGTCGGTCTCATCGTGGGATTCTTCCTCGCAGTTACAGGGCTCTTCGAGTATATCCCACGCGTTGTTTGGAACTCGATGGAGTTCATCGCGAACTATTCGATCTACGTTATACTTTTCTTGGTCGGGTCCATTGTAGGGACAATTCCGATGCGCCACCTAAAAATATATCCAGTGTTTCGGCGGTTTATAGGTATCAAGATGATTATCTACCCGGTAATTGTTCTCGGACTGACCCTGCTGCTGCCTCTAGGACGTTTGTCCTCAGATATGGCTGCCGGCATTAAACTGGCACTGGTTATTGAAGCGGCAGTACCTCCAGCCACGAATATTCTCATTACCACGAAAGCGTACGGGAGTGAAGATCAGGTGCATTTTGTAGGAAGCGGTATCATGGCAACATATATCGCTGCTCTTATAACGCTGCCGGTGTTTATACTGCTCATTATGCTGTGGAGATAGTGGTCAATAACAGATGGTAAGAATACGGGGGCAGCTGGAAAAAATCATATTTCGAAATGAGGAAAATAATTATACCGTAGCTGTGGTCAAACCGGAGAGTGAGCTGGATTCTGTTACAATTACAGGAATATTATATTCACCAAATCCAGGGCAGATGTTGGAGATGGAAGGAGAGTGGACTGAACATCCGCGATTCGGCACACAATTTCAGGTAGACCGATACCGTATCGTCGTTCCCGCGACGGAGGAGGGGATAAGGAGATATCTCGGTTCCGGAATGATTCCTCATATTGGTGAGAAAATGGCAGACAGGATCGTCGATGCATTCGGAACAGAAGCACTCGATATCATAGAACATGCCATCGAACGGTTGACTGAAGTGGAGGGTATCGGGAAAAAAAGGATCAAGATCATCAAAGAGGCCTGGAAAAAACAGAAGGATATTAGAGAGGTAATGCTGTTCCTACAGGAGCACCATGTTTCAACCCATCACGGTGTTAAAATATTCAACACTTACGGAAAGCAGGCAATTCAGATGGTACAGGCAAATCCGTATCGGTTGGCAGACGATATTTTCGGAATCGGATTCAAAACCGCGGACCGAATTGCACAACAGCTCGGTTTTGATGACCATTCTTTGCAGCGCGCGGAAGCAGGTTCTCTCTACCTGCTGCGTTCATGTATTGATCAGGGGCACACCTGCTATCCCGAAAAGCAACTGGAAACAAAATGCAAAGAAGAGATGAATATTGACGGGGACCTCTTTCAGGCCGCTCTAAGACGGCTTATCGATAATAACCGGATTATTTCCGATACTTCCACCGCCGACGAACCCATGCTCTACACCAAAGAGATGTTTCAGTTTGAAACCGGCATTGCAGAAGAGATGAAAAGGCTTTTCAAGAACGCTTCTGAAACAAGTATCACAAAAACTGCGTACTGCAAAAATGCAAATGGTGTAAAGAATGCCGAATGGAAACAGAGGGTGGAAGCTTTAATAAACAGGATTGCGGAACGAGAAAATCTAAAACCGAGTGAAAAACAGTTTCAGGCTGTGTATAACACAGCAAACCGGAAACTTTCCGTACTTACCGGGGGGCCAGGGACTGGAAAGACGACTATAACCAGGATGGTTATTCTTTTGGCCGAACAGCTCGGGTGGAGTTATCTATTGTGCGCTCCTACCGGCAGGGCGGCCAAGCGTCTGTCGGAGTCAACTGGAAGAGAGGCCAAAACGATACACCGGCTCTTAGAATATGATCCGAAAACAGCACAATTCAAACGAAATAAATCTAATCAGCTTATTGCCGATCTGGTTATTATCGATGAAACATCCATGGTCGATATTGTTCTCGGATATCACCTTTTAGCTGCTCTTTGTGACCGTGCCCGTGTTTTATTTATCGGTGATACTTTTCAACTGCCTTCTATTGGTCCGGGAGAGTTCCTCCATTCCCTCATCGAGAGCAGTACGATTTGCGTAGCCGAACTCAGTGAAATATTTAGACAAGCTGCACAAAGTACGATTACAATCAATGCCCACCGAATTAAAACGGGCCAATTTCCCTATACAGGTGAGGATGATGAGCTTGCCGATTTTTACTTTATCAAGCAAAGTGATTCGAAAAAAATTGCCGAGATGATAGGAATGCTTGCAGCAGAGAGAATTCCGGGCCGGTTCGGTTTTCATCCGATAAAGGAGATCCAGGTGCTCACTCCCATGCATAAAGGTTCCGTTGGGACCAAGCACCTCAATACGCTCCTTCAGGAAACTCTTAATAGCAATGGTGAACAACTCGATTGCGGTGTGAGAATGTTCCGTTTAGGCGATAAAGTAATGCAGATACGGAACAACTATGATAAAGAGGTATTTAACGGTGATATTGGCACCGTTATTGCACTGCACAGAGAAAAAAATGAAATCTCAGTCGAGTTTGATGAACGTATTGTGCGCTATGAAGCGTATGAAAGTGATGAGCTCATACCCGCGTATGCAATTTCAATTCACAAAGCCCAAGGTTCCGAATATCCCGCGGTAATCATTCCCCTTGCCACAGAACACTATATCCTCTTACAGCGCAACCTGCTCTATACCGCGGTAACCCGGGGGAAACAACTGGTCGTTCTCATAGGATCTCCGAAGGCTCTCTCCATTGCACTCAATCGGGAGAATCGAGGCAGGCGGTACACTCTTCTCGAAAAACGTCTAAAAAAGAGGTTTGACAGTGAGGACCGGTTTCAGTAAGGTTGATCATTATGAAAGTAGTGATCGTGGGGGCGGGCAGGGTAGGGTTTCAGGTGGCCAAGCAGCTTACCGAGGAGAACCAGGATGTTGTCCTCTTTGAGTGGGAGCCTGAAACTGCTCGATACGCTTCCGGCAACCTCGACTGCATGGTTATAAATGATGACGGCACAAGTCTCCGAGTTCTACGTAAAGCAAATATAGATAATGCTGATTTTTTTATCAGTCTCACCGATTCTGATGAAAAAAATATGATCGCATGCGGGCTCGTATCCAGCTCCTTTACAATTCCCTATAAGATAGCGAGAGTGAGAAATGTAGATTATTCTCCGACCGGATTATTGGAAAAATCGTTTTTGGGTATTGATTTTATCGTTAACCCTGAGATAGAGGCTGCTAAAGCAATCGTTAATACGATTGAACACGGGGCGCTCAGTGATATCATGCTATTCGAAAAGATCGATTTGCAAATGCGGAATATATCTGTTGCTGAGAGTCCTCATTTTATTGATCATACCATTGAAGAAATCCGTGAGGAATTAGGGCTCAATTTTCTAGTTGCCGTTATTATGAGGGAGAACGGGTTTATCATCCCTTCAGGAAATACTGTAATCCGGGAAAACGATAATCTCTATGTGGTTGGTTCTGAAGAGAATCTCGAAAAACTGTTTCTCACCATGGGTAAAGAAAAACTCAAACTCAATAAGATCGTAATCGTCGGCGGAGGGACCATCGGATCGTATATAGCAAGAAGTCTCCTCGCGAAAGAGAGTTCTTCCGAAGCCGTTGTGGGGAAGATCGCTAATGTGTTCTCGAGAAAGAAGAAAAAGAAAAATGTGTATATTATCGACCGGGATTATGAGAAATGCAAAAATCTCTCCGAACAGATACCGGAAGCATTGGTTCTCAATGCCGATATCTCTGATGAAGATGTTTTTGACGAAGAACTTCTCAACACCGATCTGCTCATCTCTACAACTGAGAATCAGGAGTTGAACATCGTCACTGCAATATACGCAAAGTATATCGGAGTCAAACGGACAATCTCCTTAGTCAACAATGTCAACTATATTAATGTTGCATCCAATTTGGGAATCGATGTGCCGATCAGCCTCAAGACCAATCTGGTCAGAACCATTATTAAGTTTATCCGCAAAACAAATATTAAAAATGTATACTCCATATCCGGCGGCAAGATTGAAGTGATTGAGGTATACGTCGATGAGTCTTGCCGCGTGCTCGGGAAAAAACTCAAAGAGGTAAAACTGCCCCGGCAATCTCTCATCATTTCGGTTACACGGGGGGATGAGAATTTTGTTCCGGATGGTGAGTTCGTTTTCAGAAACGGTGACTACGTTATACTGATTGTAAAAAAAGAGTTTATCCAGACTATTGAAAACCTCTTCGCAGGAGCACTATGAATCTACGTCACGTTCTGGGGGTCGTATCAGTCCTTCTGCTCATTATATCCGGATTTATGTTTTTCCCTATTCTCGTTGCCCTGTTCTATAACGAATACGAGTTATTGGTAAGCTTTTTGGTTCCCATCGGATTGATGGTGCTGTTTTATATAATTGTAAAACTGCTTACCCTCAATATGGAGAGAACCGATGTTTCCACCAAAGAGGGGTTTCTCTTAGTCAGTTTGAGTTGGATCCTCTCGTCCCTGTTCGGGGCACTCCCCTTTGTTATTTCCGGATACATTCCGAGTTTTACGGATGCGTTCTTTGAGACAATGTCAGGATTTACGACAACCGGAGCCTCGATCCTCACCGATATTGAGGCGCTCCCCCATGCTCTTCTTTTCTGGCGTTCGTTGACCCACTGGCTGGGTGGGATGGGCATCGTTGTGCTCACTGTTGCCATTTTCCCGCTTTTGGGCTTTGGAGCTTTTCAGTTGTTAAAAGCAGAAGCGCCGGGTCCGACGGTCGACAAGATAACCCCGAAGATCAAAGAGACTGCAATGATCCTCTGGTTTATCTATCTGACTCTCACGATTACGGAGACAACCCTCCTCCTTTTGGGAGGCATGGACCTGTTCGAAGCGCTCACCCATACATTCGGAACTCTTGCTACAGGCGGGTTTTCACCGAAAAACGGCAGTATCGGACATTACGTCTCACCCTATATCCATGTTGTGATTACGGTTTTTATGCTCTGCGCGGGGATCAACTTCATCCTTTACTTTAAACTCATTACGGGGCAGCTCGAAGATATTTTCAGAAATACTGAAGTTAAATACTACCTCGCAATTTTTGCGGCAGCCACACTTATTATCGCATTCAACCTGCATGGAGAGGTCTATCAGGGTTTTGGAGAGAGTCTTCGATTTGCGGGTTTCCAAGCTGCCTCTATTCTGACCACAACCGGTTACGCTACTGCTGATTTCGATATGTGGCCCCACCTGGCCAAAACGGTACTGTTCTTATTGATGTTTGTAGGAGGCTGCTCCGGTTCTACGGGAGGCGGAATAAAGGTTGTGCGTGTCGTGACCCTGCTCAAGCAGGGTTTCACGGAGATGAAATATCTTGTACATCCGAAGGGTATTTTCAGTATCCATATATCTCGAGAAAAGGTAAAAAAGAATATTGTGTATTCGATTTACGGATTTCTCACTCTATATTTTTTGATGCTTTTTTTGATCACGTTTGTAGTGAGCACGGGCGGCAATGATCTGGTCACATCTTTTTCTACTTCTCTCGTTACTGTCGGCAACATCGGTCCCGGGTTCGGAAACATAGGTCCAACCCTCAATTATGCCTTCTATCCGGACTACATAAAATGGTTTTTGAGCTTTGCCATGATGGTGGGCAGACTAGAAGTGTATACGGTATTGGTGGTATTAACTCCGAAGTTTTGGAAGCAGTAATTAGTGTTACGAACCTTGTTGCAAAAACCTTGTTATAAAAAGTTGTTGCAAAAAGTTCTAATTTTAATATTATATTCACCATAAGGTGTTTAAAACCCTTATTTATCTTTGAAAGGTTCCGTTGAAAGGTAACGTTTTACGTGAGAAAGTGCTTGAGCGTATGCTCCTTTCTTCTCTTTTTTCCTCTCTTTCTTCTATCCGCTCAAGAAGATTTCTTTTCGACCCGAATCGGAGTTCTCGCTCCTGTCAACACTACTGAAGACGAACGTCTCGACGTTTTAAGTGAAACCATGGCTGATACAATCTCTCTTTCTCTCAAGCTAATGAAAGAGTATACAGTTGTGGATCTGGATAAAGCCGATACTGTCCCGGATTTTGAAGGACTTTACACCATTGCGAGAAGAAACAGGGTGGATAAAGTTATTTTTGGGGAGACCTCTCAAGACGATGAAGGGTTAATCATTTTCACCCTGTCCATATACGACATTATCGATGATACGATTGTAACGACCGATGAAGAACAGGCGGAGAGAATGCTCGAGACTTTCGAAGCTGCAGATAAAGCGGTTGCAGGCGTATTAGAATCGGTAAGCGCACAATACATAGCTTTTGGGGAGTTAGCACTGAAAAACCGAGGGGACAAAGGTGTTTTCGAGGTGTTTATTGACGGAATCTCGGTAGGAAGGAATCCTGAATCGGTTCCGAATGTTTTAGAGGGTGAACGTACAGTTACTATTAGACAGACCAGACCTTTCGGAGACTATCTCGTACACGAAGAGACGATACGGGTACAGGAGAATAGGAGTGAGACGGTCGTTTTTTCTGTCCCCGGCCTGACTGAAGAAGAAATAACAAGCTTCGAGGCACTAAAACGAAGCCTAATCGTATCCTGGCATTGGGATAACAGACAGGTAGAACGGCTTTTTTATACAGCTGATCTCCTTTTCGAAGATGCGGAAGCCAGTGATGACCTGCTCGAGAGAAGAGAAACCTTTCAAAGATGGAAAGCTGCCTATGAGGCGGGAGAAGTTCCCGATGATTTAGCTTCTGCCATTGCTCAGGCTGATAGAGAACGGGGTAAGAAAGTTCCTAAAACAATCGATTCACCCGCGTTGGGCTATATAACCGGTTTGGCAGGTACTTTGTTTATGGCAGGGGGTGGTCTTACCCATATCATGGGTGTCGAAGCACTGTCGCGAAGTATGTACGCTTGGGATGATTATTATGCAGCTGGTGATAATTTTGATGAGCTGTACGGAACGTATCAGGAGGAGAGCGAATTTGCTCAAATTATGACCCTCTCCTCCTACGGAGCGTGGGGTTTAGGTGCAACATCTTTGGCGCTTTCTACATTCCTGTTTCCTGATAAGGGATTGGAACTTTCTATTGCGGGACAGATTGGCATAAATATTTCGTTGGCATTGGCCGCTGCAGGAGGATTTTTTGTACATACCTCTAACAGGGTATTGTTTGACAGCCGTCGAAATTGGCTCGAGTACTACGCGGCGGGAGAAGAGAGCGCTTCTGATCTTTATTCCGACTATGAAGATGCAATGCTTCGATATACGATATTTAGGATCACCGGTTATGCTTTATGGGGAGCTGCTGCCGTTGCGATTCCTGTTTCACTCATACTTCCCGGAAAGCGGGAACCGGTGTATTCGACTCTCTTCGATAAAATATTGGTTTCTGCAGGGTTGGCCATGATCACCGGCGGCAATTTTTGTCTCTCGTTTGCGCAAAACTTTCGTGTCCAGTCGGAGCAGGCTTGGGAAGATTACATAACCGGGGGTGATAATCTGGATGGACTCTACGATCTCTACGAAGAGCCGTACGATAAGTATGTATTAACAACTATTTTGAGTTATTCACTCTGGGGTGCAGGCGGTGCGGCCATCCTTGCCGCTACGCTGATACCGTTTGAGAATGACGGTGGTGCCGAGCAGGATGATGGAACAGGTGACGGGTCAGGCTCTCGGCCTGTCGAAAAGAAATCCCCCGATATTATGGTCTATCCAATTGTAGACGGCGTTCGTGCAGGGGCCGGAGTCTATATTCGATTTTAATGGAGGATATATTATGAAAAGAGTAGTATTCATAGCTCTTTTACTGATGGCAGTAGCGGCAATTACTATGATTGCCACCACCTGCGATGTATTTTTAACCCCTCAGAACGGCAGGGAAAATCCTCTTGACCCCGACAGCCCGGTACCCGCTCCTGACGGGGTGTACGCGGAATACATCGAAGCGGAAGAAATGGTCAAAATCTACATCGACCTCCCCGATGATAAAAAGAATACCAAAGGATTTGTTACGATTAGAAAGACCGGCTCTGCTCCCACAAGCATCAATGATGGGGAAGAAGTATCCAGGGACAAGTGGGGGGATGTCGAAGAGGCCGGCTATATCGGTGATACCGGATACAAAGAGGGAAAGCTCAACTGTTACGGTGTGTGGGCATACGGCGAAGATGAGTATGAGGAGCATTACAC
>CAZKZZ010000127.1:0-10791 GCA_964557375.1 uncultured Spirochaetales bacterium
TCCCTACGGGATCGCCGAAGGGGAGGCGATGCTCTATCAGTCGGAAAAAATAACCATGCCCCTTTCCCAGGCGATTCTCTACTACGAGGAAGAAATTTTACCGATGCTCGAAGAGATACTCGAGGAAACTCCGGGAGACGGCATCCTTCAGCAGCGTATCTCTGAGGTAAAAAGAAAGATCGATGGGTATAAGAAAATAACAGTTACTCCCCGGTCCCAACCAATCGTTATGCCCAAAGATTACTACACAGAAGGGATAACCGGATACACTCCGGACGGCGAACCGCTGATTTCAGTTGCTCTTCCCGTAACGTTTAACTCCAAAACGAACCTGGACAGAATGCAGGAGCTCGTGAAATATGAAATTACCAGGAAACTTGCCGGAAGGGGTGTGTGCCCCGAACTCGACAAACAGTACCGCTATTTGAAGGGTATGGAGAGCGGAGCGAAAGGGGATTCTCTGTTTCCGAGCTTAAAGGTGGGGATGAGGAAAGGGTTCGCGTCCCTTGCAGCCGCGTATCCGCAGTTAAAAAAGCTCGAGGACAAAGAGGAGTTTAAAAAACTAATCCGCCTGATCTCTATCGGAGAAAAAAAGGCCATACAGAAACAGCTCCAACAGGAACTGCTCGGAGAACCTACGTCACTTCTTCCCACACTCTGGTCCGAACATAACGGTCCCAGCGAGTAAGGTTTTTTTTGATCAGCTCGGGTATATCGAGATCGTACGGGCAGCGCTCCACGCAGTCTTCGCATTCTCTGCAGTTCCGAGCTTTTTCGATTTTTTCCCCAAAGACGGTTTGCATTCTTTCAAACGGCAGCCGTTTTACGAAGCTTCTCAAGTTGAGCATCATGCTGATAGGAATTTCTTCAGGACACGGCTGGCAATAGTCGCATCGGTGGCACCAGGTCTCGCCCAATTCTTCTGAAATACGCTCCATCTCGCGAAAATCTTTGTCGGAGAGAGGAGAGGGGTCTTCTATAATTTCAATAATTTCTCTCATCTCATGAGCTTTCTCTATTCCCGGATCAGGGACAACCCCTTCGAACTGTTTGAGATACTTGAAGCAGAGCCGGGCATCCTCGAGCATACCGCCGCCTAACGGTTTCATGGCGATAAATCCCATATCGTGCTGTAAGGCAAGGGGAAGTATCGAGTCCGCTGCTTTCTTATCAATGAAATTGAAAGGTATTTGGGTAACGTCGAACAGCCCGGTGGAGATCATTTTTTCGCCGATTTCCAGATTGTGTGCGCTGAAAGCAGGGAACCGCACTTTGCCTTCTTTTATGGCCTGTGTCAGCCCTTCGAACGCTCCATCGGCGGAGAGCACCTGCTCCATGGCATCTTCCGTACTTACACTGTGCAGCTGATAGATATCGATATAATCCGTTTGGAGCCGTTTGAGTGACAGGTGGAGGTGCTCGAGGAATGTTTTTTTGTCCCGGGCGGGGGATTTAGAGGCCAAAACCAGCGATTCGCGGGGAAAAGATGTAATGGCTTTTCCGATTTTCTCCTCACTGTCTCCATAACCGTGGGCCGTATCGAGAAAGTTCACACCCATTGTGATAATCTCCCGAATAATGGAGATAGCTTCGCTCTCGGAGACCCGCATAATTGGTATCCCGCCGAAAGCTACCTCACTTACTGTGAGTTCCGTTCTTCCGAATCGTATCCGGTTCATTACTTTCCGCCTTTATTTCATTGTTTATAGAGAGCTAGAATAGAATACTGTTCGCTTCCTGCATTTCCGCCATCGCTGCTGCGAATTCTTCGTTATCCATGTACTCCCCTTTGTACTTATCCAGACTGAGCTCCATATTTCTCTCCATTGCCTGAAACAGCCCCTCGAGGTCCTCCTCGGTAATCCCTTTGGGCAGTTTTCTCATATCCTGCCGTTGAAAGATCTGCGGAGCTTCATCCAAGAGTTTTTCCAATTTTGGTTGGAGCCCTTTTATTTTTTCCGTATATTGTTCCATGGCCCTGGAATAATCCTCGACAGTTTCTACATCGGCAAGATCTTCGTTGTACTGTTCCATTGCCTCCGTTAATCCCCGGATTCCATAGGGGTCCGTTTCGCCCGAACCTTCACTGCATCCCGCATATCCCAGTATCAGTGCCGCTGCAATACATATCAACACGAAATGATGTCTCAATTTCATAGCACTCTCCTTACTTTTTTAAATCGTGTTAGTTAAACGTAGCTATAAACCGGGCATGTGTCAATCAAAGTGTGCGGCCGCCTTAATTCAATTTGAAAAGAGGAAATCAGCAAAGTCGGTTACTGTCGTGAAATATTCGATACAGTTTTCCTGCATGTATGTCCTGATGGTCGCGATGTTATGGCCCCATCCGGCCCCCGCAACAGAAACCTGAGACGTTTTCCCCATCTCTACCCCCGGTTTCAGATCGTCTAATATCAGGGCATCTTCCGGTTTCAGGCCGTATTTCTGTAATATTTGTTCGACCGGCCAGGGGCTTGGCTTCCGTTTTGTCTCTTCGAACTCCCATCCGAAGATGATCTCGGGCAGTAACGGTTCGTGGAATCGAACATCCCTCTGGTTCTCCACATAGTCGCGTCGGATATGCTGCACTTCCGAGTGGGACACGACGGTAACTATTCCTCCCTCTCCTCGGAACCGGTCGAGCATTTCTAAAAATCCTGGAAAAAAAGAAGGTATCGTCGTTTTCGTAAACTGTTGCCAGATCAAAAACTCTTCCCGTATTTCCCGGTCGTTCATTCCGAGTTCTTCACGGTAGTACCGCATAACACCGGGATGGAAATTTTTTTCCATCCACCCCTCAAAAGATACAGGCGGCTCGCCGGGGCGCAGCTGCCGCATCACTTCGAGATGGGCAGGATAGTGGATAGTTTTCGAGCTGTTGACTGCAGTGTCATCGTGGTCGATTATCAGGCATTTGTATGTAAGACTCATGAGAGAAAACGTACCGCAAAAAGGAGGAAAGAGTCAAATAGCGGTGCCATGGAACTATCATCATTTTTTTTGTACACTGTACATGAAATGTAAACCCGGCTAGGATTGGATTCGTGACTCTCGGCAAAACCGCTTTTTTCCGTTTTTATGAAGAATTAAATGATTTTCTGCCCCCGGATAAACGTAAGGTACAGTTCCCGTATTCATTCTCGGGAAATCCCTCAATCAAAGACGCTGTGGAGGCAATTGGAGTACCCCACACGGAGGTGGATTTGATTCTGGTAAATGGAAAATCGGTAGATTTCTCCTACCACCTTCAGCAGGGAGACCTGGTTTCGGTATATCCGGTATTCGAAAGCTTTGATATAGGCCCTGTCACACATCTTCGCCCGGAACCGCTTCGGAATCCGAAGTTTATTCTCGATGTACATCTCGGAAAACTGGCCAAAATCCTTCGTATGCTCGGCTTCGATACCGTTTACAGAAATGATCTGGAAGATGATGAAATAGCTGAACGGGCTCGCGAGGAAGGTCGAATCATTCTCACACGGGATGTGGGACTTCTCAAGCGCGGTTCGGTGGACAGAGGGTATTGGGTCCGGTCACAGCACCCGAAACAGCAGGCTAAGGAAGTATTACAGCGGTTCAATTTGAAAAACCTGGTCAAACCGTTTAAACGATGTATGGACTGTAACGGCATAATCGAGCCTGTTGAGAAAGAATCTGTCGAGGATCAGCTGCCGAGCGCGTCCGCGGAAAGCTATGATCACTTTTTTCAATGCGGCAATTGTGGTAAACTGTACTGGCGGGGTTCACATATTCCCAACATGATTGATACCATCTACTCATTAATCGAGGAGGAATAAAAACGAATGCAAAAGAGTCAAACTCCTGCATATTTTGAATATCTAAACAGGTTGGACAACGGAGTAACAGTTTTTGGTCACATTTCACAGAATAATGGGTCTGTTTTTATCATTGAGATAGAAGGATTCCTTGATAATGAAAACTCGAAAGTTTTTATGAACTCGGTTTTGAATGTACTTCGGGAGCAGGAGAGCGAGTATACAACAGTGATACTCGATCTCGGGAAGCTTACCTACCTCTCTTCTACCGGAGTCGGGACATTCAACAACATCATGCTGCAGATGCAAGACCTCAGTAAAAAATTTTACCTTATGAACGTTGGAGAGAAAACAAAATCTGTTCTGAAACTACTTGGTCTTTACTCGTTTTTCGAGATATACGAAGGTAGTGAGCATTAAAATAATAATACAGGAGATACTATGAGATTTTACGAACTGCTTGAAGACTTGAGCGATATATCCGGCGAACTCAATGAAGAGCTCCGCACTCTCGAGGGTGTGAGCGGATTTGATATGGTCGATGTTATGAAAAGTTTGGTTTATTTAGCGACAAATAAACCTGATGATCCGGAAACAGAAGAGATCTTTTCTCAAATCGGCATGATCATGCCGAAAGCAGTATACAGAGATCTTAAAAAGTATAAAGTAAATATTCGGGTGCCCGATAGAAAATGAGTTCATCGGCGGCCCTCCTCCTCTTCGGCGCGACCGGAGACCTGACCAAGAGAAAATTGATACCTGCTCTCTACAGCCAGTTCGAGCGGGGAGAACTCGACAGCACGACTCCAATTATCGGTATTGGAAGAAGAGAGCTGTCAAAGGAGCAGTTTGTAGCACAGCTGGGGCTGGATACGTTTTTGAAAGACCGTGATGAAGAAATCTTTCGGGCGTTTCTCTCTCAGGTGTATTACCGCAGTGTCGATTTTAACGGCGAGGAGTTTACGGAGTTCTACGATGAGGTGAGATCTATAGAAGAGAAGCATGATGCTTCGGGAAACAGATTGTTTTATCTGGCCATGCCTTCTACTCTTTTTGAGAAAACGATCCGGGTAATCGAGTTTTCAGGCTTACTCCGGGGGGCGGGATGGAGGAGAGTTGTCTTTGAAAAACCGTTTGGCCATGACCTGCAATCATCGAGAAAACTCCACGATGCTGTCTCTCATGTTTTTAACGAAGAGCAGATATTCAGGATTGATCATTATCTCGGCAAAGAGCTCGTACAGAATATTTTAGTGTTCCGGTTCGGGAATCCGATGCTGAATCAGATCTGGAACAGCGAGTTCGTCGATCACGTGCAAATCACTGTTGCGGAAACGGTCGGAGTAGAACAGCGGAGCGGATATTATGATGAATCGGGAGCTCTCAAGGATATGGTCCAAAACCACCTGCTCCAGGTGGTTTCGCTTGTCGCTATGGAGGAGCCTTCTTCATTAGCCGCCTCGGAGATTATTAAGGAAAAGCAGAGGGTGCTGGAACGAATCGCTGTTCCGACTCCGGATGAAGTGGTCTTAGGTCAATACGGAAGAGGAGCGGCCGGTAAAGATCCAAAAAGTGAGCAGCAGGTACCGGGGTCGGTCCCGGGCTATCGGGAGGAACAAGGAATTCCCAAAGATTCAATGACCGAAACCTTTGCTGCTTTGAAACTGGACATTGCTACCAAACGGTGGGATGGGGTTCCTTTTTATATCCGGACCGGAAAGCGTATGGCCCACAGTTATTCGGAGGTAAATCTATACCTCAAGAATAATAGTTATAAATTGTTCGGGAGCGGGAATGAAGGCAGGAGTATTAACCGCATCACCGTCCGTATTAAGCCCGATGAAGGATTGGTGTTGACCCTCAATGTAAAAGAGCCCGGTACCGGGATTACCCTCCGTCCGGTCTCATTCTCGTTTTGTCACAGGTGTGAGTTCGGTGGTAATACCCCGGAAGCGTATGACATGCTTCTCCGCCAGGCAATTGCCGGAGATCATACCCTTTTTATCAGCTGGCGGGAGATAGAGGAGAGCTGGAAACTCATTGACCGGATCAATGAGTTTGAAATCAGTGAGAGAGCCGAGTTCCCCAATTATGCAGCCGGGACGTACGGCCCGGAGAAGGCGGAAACCCTTCTCACCAGGGACGGCAGGTCATGGCTCCCCCCGGTTACAGAGTTTTGATACATTGACAGAATAGACCGATGTGGTACCATCTACCCCATGTACAATATTATCGTAACCGACGACCGGCATGGAACATACACCTATGAAGAAGAAGTTTTACGGGAAATCGATGCAAAGCTTACAGTATACAATTTGCAGTCTCCCGAGGAGGCCTTACCTGTTCTCAGAGAGGCTGACGGAGTGCTATTAAATCTTTTTCCGCTGACCGCCCCCCTCATTGGGGAGATGAACAGGTGCAAGGTCATTTCCAGGTACGGAGTGGGTTATGATAATGTAGATCTGAAAGCTGCAACTGCTGCAGGAATCCAGGTGACCCGTGTTCCGGACTACTGTGTAGAGGAAGTAACGGACCATACCCTCGCCCTGCTTTTCGGTATAGCCCGAAAAACGGTCTACAAAGACCGGGAAGTGAGAAAAGGACGGTGGAATCTGATAGAGGACCTCCCCTGTTTCCGGATGAAGGGGCGGACATTCGGTATTATTGGATACGGGCAAATCGGCCGGGCACTGCATCGAAAAATTGCAGGATTCGGGTTCAAGCACATACTCGCCTACGACCCCTACGTCGAAAAAGATGAGATGGAAGCGAGAGGGGCCTGCAAAGCGGATTTTTCCCGGATCGTAAGTGAGTCGGACTACATATCGATTCATGCCGCTTTTACCAATGAGACGAAGGGGCTCATCGATAAAAGCGCTTTTGAGAAGATGAAAGACGGGGTGCTGATCGTGAATACCGCACGAGGCGGGATTATAAACGAAGCTGATCTGGCGGTTGCGCTTCATGAGGGGAAGGTTGCAGGTGCCGGGCTCGACGTATTCGACGCGGAGCCGCTTCCGGCATCCAGTGCTCTCCGTTCTTTTGATACGGTAATATTCTCAGATCATACCGCCTATTACAGCGAAGAATCGATTAGAGAACTCAAAACGAAGGCAGCACGAAATATCGTCGAGGTATTAACGGGAAAACAGCCTTCCTATCCGGTAAACTCGCTTTTCTAGAATCTCAAGCATTACCGGAGCAAATCGAGCAGCGCTTCGTGGACAGAACCGTTGGAAGCGACAGTTCCCGTACAGTCGACATTCCAGGTATCACTCCCGAGGTTCTGGAGCATACCGCCTGCTTCCTGGAGGACGATACTCGCCCCGGCATGATCTTCCGGCGTACTGCCGTTATCGACTAGACCATCCATCCTCCCCCGGGCGATATTGCACAGATCCAAAGCAGGTGCAAAATTGATCACCGTTCTGCGTACTGAGAGTGCAATGGTTTCGATGAGCCGCGCCCCTTCTTTTATTTCTCTCTCTTCCGGAGCAAATGCAGTGGCAATAACGGCCGAGGACAGGTGGGCAGTTGTGCTTACGTGTATCCGCTGTTCGCCGAGGTACGCCCCTCCCCCTTTTATCGCGTGATAAAACTCACCGGTTACCGGGTTGAACACGACACCGGCTACCACGGTCCCCCGATATGCTGCGGCAATGGATACGGAAAAGTATGGGACACCTGCAAGAAAGTTCGCGGTCCCGTCTAAAGGGTCGACATACCAGATATAATCCGAACCGGTTAATTGGGCTCCTTCTTCTTCGGAACGGACCGAGTGGTCGGGGAACTGTTTTCGAATGATCTCGAGAATAGTCCTCTCAGACTGGTAATCGGTGTCAGTTACGACATCATGCTCGCCCTTGGCCTGTATGCCGGAGAGATTCTCATACCCGGCCTCGAGTATGGGCCCGGCTGCCTGTGCAGCTTTTGAGGCTGTTTCCATTAGTGATTGGATGGTATCAGGTGACATACATATCTTAGAGTTTTTTTACCGACAACAGAACTTCTTCGATTTCCGCTAAGAGTTCCTCTGTGAGTTCACTCCGAGGTACAATAAAGTCGATTTGAAAAACAATATCACTGTTGTAGTAGACTGTTTTTACAGCAAAAATATCGTCATTATACATTTGCAAAAAGACCGCTTCAAAATCGTTTACTGTATTCTCTTCTTTATTAGTCAAGAAACTGTTTTTAAAATACTCTTCTATATCTGTAATGTATGTCTGCACATGGTTTTTGCCGTTAGATTCATTCTTATCGTTCAGGGATAATGAAGAAATAATGATAGAGCTTTGTTTTTCCCCTGAGTAGGAAGCAATAATAGTAGCTTCGTAAATACTTATCTGCTCCAATTCACTGACCTGCTCTCTCGCCTCTTCAATCTCCACTTCATCTAATCGTTGCCAACTCTCTCCCAATTCTATTGATAAACCTGTATCACGAACGCGGAATTCCCGAGTATGATCCGCTTTATTACAGGAAGCAAAAATCGTAAGTATTACTGTAACAATCAGTGAAAGTATTGCAATGTTTTTCATATATTTTTATATCCTACCCGTACATATCGAAGAAAGCAGCCTCCATCTGCAGCAGAAACGGCTCTGTCGGTATGAACCTAAACGTTTTTTTCGGCGTATTATACTCAACTACAAATATATATTCCCCGGCGGAAACGAGTTTCTTGAAATTTTGATCTTCAATAAGTGAAGTGAATCTGACTTTATTATCTTTACTCTTAATAAACATCAATTCGATATCTTGTAAATATATTCTCTCTTCAGGATTGTTGTTTATGATAAAATACGCGGACGAGAGGCCTGAACCCAGCTCATTTTTCTTTAAAATAGAAAATTTACAGAATATTTTATTTTTCTCCGGGTTTTTTCTGTATTGGTGGACAGTAAAATCCATCTCTACTTGTTTTTCAGTTTGCAACCCTTTTAGTTTGGTCGGGTGTATATAGTATTGGAACACTCCTTCGTCCATTGCCCAAATATCGATTTCAGGAAAACTTCGACAGGAGTACATCAGCGTTACAATGAGCAGCAGATAAATGAGCAGGAGAATATTTCTTTTCGTTTTCATACTATGACAAGGATCCGAGCACTACCAGCGGCCGGCCGGCTGCCTTTCCGTTCAATAGTGCTAATAGAATAGAATTCTGTGTGAAAAATTAATAAAGGAAAGGGCCATTAAAACGGCCCTTTCCCTTTTCCGATAGATATTATTCTCCTGTTACAATAGTAGTCAGCTTATATCCTACGACAAACCAGTTGTACTCTATATCTACCGTACCAATCTTGGAAATACCTCCGTTCTGGGCTGCTTTGCGCACACCAGCATCACCGGAGGGCGGGAAAAAGAGTATACTTGTCATGTCTGATCGGCCGACTTTTGAACCTACTTCTCCGCTCGCACCTGCATCAAAAGGTCTGACACTGGTACACGATCCCAGTACAGCAACAATGAACACAACCATCAGTACAAAAACTAATCCTCTTTTCATAACGAAACCCCTTAAGTAAAGTATTTTTATAAAGTAAATACTATTGATTTCAATATCGATTGTCAATGTAAAATTAACAAAAATTTAGGCTGGAAGGAATTATTATCACAGCGTTTATCCATAAGCAAGCATTGCGTAGAAAGCAGAACAGATTTCGAGGTCCTGTATGCGGTTTTTTTCATTCGGGGCGTGGGCCTGGTTTTCATCTCCCGGCCCGAAACCGATGGTGGGGATGTTATGTCTGCCGCAGACCGAAACCCCGTTCGTAGAAAATGTCCATTTGCCTACTTCCGGTGTTTTTCCGTACAGCCTCCGGTACGCCTCCACCCCGCTTTGGACAAGAGGATGGTCTTCCGGGAGCTTCCAGGTGGGAAAGTAGAGTTCCTGCCCGTAGTCGGTGCCCCGATAGCCTTTTTCTCTATACTCGGGCATCTCTACTGAGTGTACATCATCACCCATGAATTCCTTTACCTGCTCGATTGCCAGGTCCCTGTCCTCACCCCAGGTAAGCCTGCGGTCGAGGTAGATCATTCCCTCATCCGGTACGGCACATTGGGAAGGGCCGTGGACATCGATCTGAGAGACAACGATTGTCCCCTTGCCTAAGAAATTTTCTTTGTCAGGCTTCAGCTCCTCATTGAGCCGTTCCATTGCCAATGCTGCCCGTGCTGTTTTGTACGCGGCACTCTCGCCCCGCTCCGGCGCCGACCCGTGAGAAGAGACCCCTTTTATGCGGCAGATCATCTCCATCCGTCCCCGCTGGCCGCGGGTTATTCTGCAGCTCGTCGGTTCGGTGCTTACAAACAGGTCGGGGACAAGGTTCTCCTCTTCGATGAGATATTTCCAGCACATCCCGTCGCAGTCTTCTTCCATAACTGTGAAAGTAAAATAGAGGGTGTACTCAACCGGGTCAGTACCGTAGCCGAGCTCCTTGAGAATTCTGCCCGCCGTGATCATCGAGGCAGCACCGCCTTTCTGGTCTGCCGAGCCTCTTCCATGCACATAGCCGTCTTTGATAAGCCCTGAGAACGGGTCCAGTTCCCATCCGTCCGGGTCTCCTACCTCGACGGTGTCGATATGCGCATCAAAGGCAAGGGACTTCGGCCCGTCTCCGATCCGCGCCACCACACTCCCTAATCCGTCGATACGTACTTCATCGAATCCTGCCTGCTCGCAGAGAGAGACGATTTTTTTACATGCAACCTCTTCTCTGCCGCTCGGTGAGGGTATTTGTACAAGTTCTGAAAGAATGGCTGCCGTCTCTTCCCGGTACTGGGCCGCTTTCTCGAGTATTTTTTTTGGGTCGATCTGATTCATGTATTACTCCATGCTGTCCATTTTTTTCCATAATCGCCGGGCTGCTTCCTGTGCTTCCCGGTAGATCGGTGCAGTGTCGAACGGAAAGGCCCGGTTTTCGTAGACGAGGTTTCCATCAATAATCGCCGTCTCCACATCGCGTGCCGCCATCCCGTAGGCGAGGTGCCCGGCTATGTTTTCTCCGGTAAG
>CAZKZZ010000128.1:0-5193 GCA_964557375.1 uncultured Spirochaetales bacterium
TGGAGAGCCCCAAATCGTTCATCCATCTGCTTCTGGAGAGCCTCGAACCGCTCATCCATCCGTACGAAACCCTGTTCCATTGCCCGAACGACATCTTTGATATCGCTTCGAAGCTCTTGATACTGTTTATCATACGTCTGTTGGTCGACGTGTTGTTTC
Organism: uncultured Spirochaetales bacterium; assembly: GCA_964557375.1. Taxonomy (GTDB): domain Bacteria; phylum Spirochaetota; class Spirochaetia; order SPDA01; family CAZJBZ01; genus CAZKZZ01. The sequence goes on from CAZKZZ010000128.1 coordinate 160, forward strand.
GTAAGCAGTATCACGTACCGGTGAAGTGATTTTCTGTTCTTTACCTCAAAAGCTTCGGCAAGCTCTTCTTCTAAGATTTCAGCCAAATTTTCCATGTCCATACCCCTTATTATAATGGTTTTATAACTAGTAATACAACGATAGGGCGGCCCATGATTCAGAGATAATACTATTTTTTTTATTTTTCTCGGGTACCGAATAGCTAAGCGAATAAGAGAAGACTGACAGCCATTACGATCATTCCGGAAATGACACCATAAATTGCAATGTGATGCTCTCCGTATTTTTCAGCCGTAGGCAGAAGCTCGTCTAAGGAGATATACACCATTATACCTGCAACCGCCGCAAACAAAATCCCAAAAGTGAGCTCGTTGAAAAATTGTCTCAACAAAAAATAGCCTACTAGAGCACCAATCGGCTCCGATACTCCGGAAAGAAAGGACCACACAAACGCTTTCTTCTTACTCCCGGTAGCATAATACAGGGGCACCGAGACAGCGATCCCTTCCGGTATATTATGAATGGCTACAGCTACCGCAATACTCAATCCAAGGGCAGGGTCCTTGAGCGCACCGGTGAACGTTGCTAAACCTTCCGGAAAATTGTGAATAGCAATGGCTAATGCAGAGAAAAAACCCATTCGTTTGAGCTGCTCGCTCATTACCTGCCGGTCTTCCCCTGACATTTCTTCCACTGCATTGAGATCCATGCTTCCTTTCATTTCATGGGGATTCTCGTATTCCGGTACCAGCTTGTCGATCAGTGCAATAAGGGCAATACCGCCGAAGAAGGAGAGTGTCGTCAATCGGTACCCGGCAGACCCTCCGATTACTTCACCAAGGGAGTTGTTTGCTTTCACAAAGATTTCTACGAGAGAGACGTAGATCATTACCCCGGCGGAGAACCCGAGGGCCCCTGCAAGGAAACGGGGGCTGGTCTTTTTTGAGAAAAAAGCGAGGACGCTTCCGATTCCTGTTGCCAAACCGGCAAAAAGGGTCAATCCGAATGCAAATACAACATTGTTCATGCCTGTATCCTAATTAAAAAGATGAATTTTAACAATACAACGAAAATCCGGCATTAGATAAGCGGAATTATTCCTTATAGAAGCAACAGCCGGGATATTACAGTATTACCTTTTAAGGGGGAACATAAATGGAAGTTACAAATAAATACAAAAATATTGCGGGGACCGGACAAGAAAAGTATACTGAAGACTGCATCTTGCATTACCTTGAGGTACCCAAACTCGAGGGTACTCCGGAAAAAGAGATCGAGAAGTGGCTCTATTTCATCGCTGATGAGAAGGCGAGAATTGCCTACCAACAGAGGTCGATGTTTCTCCATGACCAGGCCAACTACATCTATACTGCTCAGTAAAGCAACCGGGCTCGAGGAACAAGAGATAGGCACTCTATAAAAATAACTTCGAGCATTCGAATAATATACAATACACAAAAACTCTCTTTACGATGTTTTAGCTACCGTGTATAGTAGGGAAATTACTTTAAGCACTGTGCTTCCTGCAGAAATCGGTTACTTTTACAGGAAGCCTTGTTTATCTTGAGATAAGGCGGGAGGTATTCATGGTAAAAAAGAACCTATTTATTGTTATTAGTATTGTCTGTGCAACATTTCTTCTCTTCTCCAGTTGTTCGGAACAGGAGAAATCCGGAGAAACAGCAGCGCAAACTTCGGAAGAGAAGTCGGGCACCGAGTCTGCTGAAAAATCGGTTGAGCCTATAGAATTAAGTTACAGTATTTTCTTTCCGCCAACCCACATACAGACCAAGACAGCGGAAGCGTGGGCACGGGAGATCGAAAAACAAACCGACGGCGCAGTAAAAATCACCATGTATCCTGGGGGGGCGTTGACGAAAGCGCCTCAGTGCTACGACGGAGTGGTGAACGGAATATCCGATATTGGGATGAGCTGTTATGCTTACACCAGGGGGAGGTTCCCGCTGCTCGAGGGGCTCGATCTTCCGCTAGGGTATCCGAACGGTATGACTGCAAGCATTATTGCCACAGAAATGGTCATGAAATATAAGCCCGAAGAAGTCTCGGATGTGCATGTCCTGTATGTGCATGCCCACGGCCCCGGTATTGTCGCCTCAAAACAGCCGGTGCGGTCTCTCGAGGATATGGAAGGGCTTAAAACCCGTGCGACAGGGCTTTCAGCGAAAGTTGTAAGCAGTTTAGGCGGTACTCCGGTAGCCATGAGCCAGTCGGAAACGTATGAGGCACTTCAGAAAGGGGTCGTCGAAGCTACCCTCTGCCCGATCGAAACCCTCAAAGGGTGGAACCAGGGAGAGGTAATAAATTACGTTACTGACAGTTCTGCAGTAGGATATACAACGGCAATGTTCGTGGTAATGAATAAAGACAAATGGAACAGTTTGCCTTCCAACGTGCAGGATGTATTTACCGAAGTAAGTAGTGAATGGGTAGAAGAACATGGAGAAGCGTGGGACCAGGCCGATAAAGAGGGATTAGAGTTCGTTAAATCTCTCGGCCGGGAAATAATACCCCTTCCGCCGGAGGAAGAAGCCCGTTGGAAGGAAGCAGTACAGCCGGTTATTGATGAATATATCAGTCAAGCAGCAGAGGAGAATCTTCCCGGAGAAGAGCTTGTAAACGACATCCGTTCACGCATCGAAGCTCTCTCTCAATAATTCTCTATCGGGCGCTATATGAAATTACCGTTTCCCAAAGTGGTTCTTTCCGGAGTCTCGCTCTATCACAATATACTCAAATGGTTCGTGTATGCTTTAGCAGCTTTATCTGCTGTAAGCATCATGGTGATGATGCTCGTTACCTGCACCGATGTGGTTTTGCGGTTGTTCAATCGGCCGATAAAAGGCGCCTATGATATCGTCCTCATCGCTATTGTCGTAACCATTACGGGAGCACTCCCCTACACTACTGCGGTCAAAGGGCATGTGGCAATCGAAGTTTTTTACCATAAATTATCCCGTATCGGAAGGATTATCATGGATACCGGTATCCGGATCTTGTCCATGGTTCTGTTCGGAGTGCTTGCCTACCAGTCTTATCTCTATGGCGACCAGCTTCGGAACACGAACCAGGTAACCCTCACTCTCCAAATTCCGCTTTTCTGGGTACCGTATCTTATTGCCCTTTCCAGTATCGTTGTGGTTCTTGTAATCTTCGATAATCTACTCCATCCGGGTAAGGAGATGATAAAACCATGACCCCGCTGCAGATTGGAATCTTAGGGATAATCGCTCTCTTTGTCCTGCTTGCCACCAGCATGCCGGTCGGATTTGTGATGGCAGCAGTAGGTACGGTCGGGTTTGCTCTTATCGTAAATCCGTCGGCCGCCTTGAGTATGCTCTCGGTCGATATTTTTCAAACGTTCTCTTCATATTCCCTTACCGTTATTCCCCTATTTGTGTTTATGGGACAAATTGCCTTCCACAGCGGAATCAGCGGACGGTTGTTCAATGCGGCATACCATTGGTTCGGACCTCTTCCCGGCGGGCTTGCCATGTCTTCCGTCGGTGCGTGTGCAGCTTTCGGTGCAATCTGCGGGTCGGGACCGGCGACAGCCGCTACAATGGCCTCTGTTGCTCTACCGGAGATGAGAAAGTACAAATACTCCATGGAGTTGGCCACCGGTACCGTAGCTGCAGGCGGAGGACTGGGAATGCTCATTCCGCCCTCAGTCGTTTTCATCGTCTATGCAATTATGACGGAACAGTCTGTAGGGAAACTGTTTCTCGCCGGGATCCTTCCGGGTATTATGATAGCCCTCCTTTTCGGGCTTACCATTTACTTCCAGTGTCGCCGGCACCCGGAGAAAGGGCCCACTGCCCCGCCTATGTCGTTCCTCTCCCGGTTGTCATCCCTAAAGGGTGTAATCGAGACTGTTCTCCTCTTTATTGTGGTTATGGGCGGTATGTTCGCAGGATTTTTCACACCCACTGAAGCGGCAAGCATCGGTGCTCTGGGCGCTCTTATAATCGCATTCGTTCGGGGCAAACTAACCTTTGCTATGCTCAAACGGACCCTCTTCGAGACACTGCGTACATCCTGTATGGTAATGATAATCGTAGCCGGAGCTGTCGTCTTAGGCCATTTTCTCGCCGTAAGCCGCATCCCTTACGAATTGGCCAATTTTTTAAGCGGTCTTCCCCTTCCCGCATGGATTGTCATGGGGATGATCATTCTCTTTTTTCTCGTTATGGGATGCTTCGTAGATGCTTTGGCTCTGATTCTTCTTACGATTCCCATTTTTTATCCGGTTGTCCTCGAACTCGGATATAACCCAATTTGGTTTGGGGTGATCATCGTTGTAGTAACTCAGATGGGGGTGATTTCCCCACCGGTTGGCGTGAATGTTTATATTGTAAGCGGGATCGAGCGGGATGTACCCCTGCAGACAATCTTTAAAGGGGCGCTTCCATTTCTTGCAGCTTTGGTGGTTGCTGCCGCGCTTCTCATGATCTTTCCCCAACTTGCGTTAGTTCTGCCGAACCTTTTCGGCTCCCTTTAACAAGGAGGTTAATTCTACTATGGTAGATTCAATAGACGCCGTGTATAAAAAAATTCTCTTTTGTACCGATTTCTCAAAAAATGCCGAGTTTGCCTTTCATTTTGCCCTTGATGCTGCATCCCGAGAGACCGACAGTGAGCTGCATTTGCTTCACGTGATTCCGGAATCAGACGCCCAATTTTGGAAATCGTACATTTATGAGGTCGAAGATGTAGATGAAAAAGCAAAACATGACATTGACAACCATATCGATCAAACCTATCGAAAGTTCGTGCCTCGAGATCAGAATTTTATCGCCCAGTTCAAAGTTGGAAATGCGGTCCAGGAAATCTTACATTACGCAAAAGAACACGAGATGGACCTTATCGTAATCGGCAGGCAGGGGCAAAGCGCTCTCGGAACTACTCTGTTCGGCAAAATCACCGAGAAGATTTGCAGACATGCCGAATGTTCAGTCCTCGTAATACCCCGTACCTACCAAGAACGATTTTCCGTTTAATCGACAAACAGCGGCT
>CAZKZZ010000128.1:5293-10561 GCA_964557375.1 uncultured Spirochaetales bacterium
TTCTTTATAAAGGCAAGTACCTTTTTAGTGATCTCCGGCGCTTTTACTCAAAAAGAACCAGGTACTGTGCATAGCCTTCTTCTTCTAATGCTTCTTTCGGGATAAAACTCAGCGCTGCTGAATTGATGCAGTACCGCAGGCCGGTCGGTTCCGGGCCATCTGCAAAAACATGGCCCAAATGAGAATCCGCATAGTAGCTTCGCACCTCTAACCCGGAACGTATCGATAGATTCCCGGGTTCATAAACGACATGGTCGGGGTCGATTGGCCTGGTAAAACTGGGCCAGCCTGTTCCGGAATTATACTTATCTGTAGAGCTAAACAGGGGCTCTCCGCTTACAATATCAACATATATCCCCTGTTCTTTAGTGTCCCAATAGAGGTTGTCAAAAGACGGTTCTGTTCCGTTGTTTTGGGTAACACTTCTCTGGAGCGCGGTGAGCTCTTCGAGTCGTTTTTCCAAGTCGAACTCTCCGTACGCTTTTTCTTTGGTAACAAGTCCGCTCGGCTGAGCACCGCCGATCCAATTACTCTCGATAAACCTATCTCTGCCTGAACCACTCCTATACCGTTTATAGTTACTGCTGCTTTTTTTGTAATAATCCTGGTGATACGGTTCCGCCCGGTAGAATGGGCCGGCCTCTTCTATTTTCGTTACGATCTCTTCTGAAAATCTGCCGCTTTCTGACAGCTCCTGCTTTGACGCTTCAGCCGCGTTCTTCTGTTCATCATTCGAATAAAAGACGGCAGTAGTATAGTGGTTCCCGCGGTCTACGAACTGGCCCCCTCTATCCGTCGGGTCTATATTGCGCCAAAAAATGTCGAGCAGCTGCTCGTATGTGAGAACATCCGGGCTGTAGTAGACTTGGACGGATTCCAGATGTTTTGTCCGTCCATAGGCGACATCTTCATAGCTCGGGTTTTCTTTCTCTCCGCCGGTATATCCGGAGACAACTTCTGCAACTCCTACCAGTTTCTCAAACGGCTGCTCTAAACACCAAAAACATCCCCCGGCAAATGTCGCGACCGCATACGGCTCGAGATATTCGAGCCGGAATTCCCGGAGAGAAACCACCTCCCCTGAAACGGCGTCTCTCTGCTGCTCGTTCTCCCTCGAAGATCCGGTGCTGCCGGAATTTATGCTCATTTCAGCTTCCTGCAGACCCCCGCCGAAGAGAAGTCCGGGCACTAGTGCGGTCACAATAAAAACAAGCGGAAGAATAATCTTGCCTTTTATTGATCTCGTAATATTTTTATTACAAAAAAGAGGTGCAGCACGATTACTTTCACAGCGCATACCTTGCTCCTTATATTAAAATTAAAAGATATTATATTACTAATATACTAAGAAAAGCATCCAAGAGGCAAAAAAAGAAGTGTGATCAGCCGCCGATAAGCCGCACGCATCCAATGATAAAATATATCAGAATGACCCCGCTTATCACCAACTTCATAAAAATGCCCATGACAGTGCCGGTAAACACACCGAGTGCCGCTTTCAAGGGGTGTTCACTTTCACGGTTAAAGATGAGTTCTCCCCCCAAAGCCCCAACGAACGCTCCAATGATCGCACCAAAAGGGGGGAAGAAAATCATCCCCGCAACAAGACCTATTATGCTTCCGATAATACCGGCTTTGCTTGCTCCTGCCCGTTTGCTCGAAAGAACGGGAAGAATATTATCGATTATCAGGGAGGCTATAGAGATTACACCCAGTACCACCAGCCAGAGCGGAGAAAACAAATCGAAAGCGGCGGGTATTGAGATAAGGATGAGACTGATAAAACTGAGAAGAGGACCGGGGAGTACAGGAACGATACACCCGATAACCCCTACAATATTGAATACGATACCCAACGCAACAGTAATGATAATGCCGGCAACTTCCATGGTTATGAGCATATCACCTTTTAGAGGAAAAAGTCAGGAAGTCAATTCATTTTTCCTGTTCATTGTTTTCCCGTATATTTTTCCGGGGCCGCCTAAGAAGAGAATACACAGCGGCTGTGGTCCGGGGATACGTTTTGTACCGTTTACGACCCAGCTTCGGGAGCCGTGCAGCTTTTCCAAACCGGGCGAGTGCGAAAACGAGGAAGAGTGCCAGAGGGACAGCCATTGCATAGTAGAGGCCGGCCGGCCCGATCTTCGCCATTATGTTACCGGCTATAATCGGGCCGGCAGCAGAGCCCACTCCGTAGAACAGAATCAACGTTCCGGCAGCCTGCACCATCTCTTCCGGTTCGAGTTGATCATTCATCAGTGCAACACTGAGGGAGTAGAGCGGCATCCCGAACCCGCCGAACAGAAAGCTCAGGAGAAAAAAGAGTGGACCGTCTGCCCTCGTTACTGCTATAAGGAGCGATGCCGCGAGAGCTGCTGCAGCACTGAGCAGAATTGCCAATCTCCGTCCCTTTCTATCGGAAATGAGACCCAACGGCCATTGAAAGGTCAATGTTCCCAAAGCAATGAGAAGCATGACAATACCGATCTGGCCCTCTGATAACCCGATGCCCTGTCCGTACCGGGGGACGAGACTCCAAGCCCCGCCGTAAAGGAGTCCGCTCACAATAACACCGGCCCCTGCCAGCGGAGAGCGGAGAAACGTCCTTTTTAAGTGAGGCCTGCCCCGCTTCACAGATGCAGTACCGGATACTTTCGCCAAGGTTACCGGAATAAGGCAGAGGCTTACAATGATCATGGCGATTCCAAATACTTCGAAGGAGGCCGGTGAAAACCGTCCGATGAGAGGTTGCCCCAACCCCATCGAGGCGAGCAGGGCAATACTGTACAAACTGAGTATTCTGCCGCGGTTTGTGTTCGACGACGAGACATTGAGCCAACTCTCGACGACGACCTCCATGACGGCCAGACAAATCCCATACATCACCCTGAGGAGAAACCACACCGACGGATTAATTATAAGTATGTGCATGAAGCCGGCCGCGGAAGCAATCGAAGCGAAGGCAGCAAAGGAGCGGACATACCCGACCGATTGGATGACCACCCCGGCTAAAAAGGTACCGATAATGAGCCCAATGTAGTAGCCTGACATGATAAGCCCGATGATCTGTTCCGGGACACCCTCCAACCCGGCCCGCATAGAGACAACGGTTGCTAGCAGAGCAGAACCAACTCCCATCAGCAGCACCGAGAAAAGAATTGCAGTTATTGTCGTGACCGGCCTGGACTCTTCCGACATCCCCTTACCATACCAGCAGCAGCGCCCCCCCGACAAGCTCGAAAGTTGCCACACCGGCCAATCTCCGTTACTATTAGTCAGGGGGTCATATATGAACATTCTTCCGCCGCATCATCATGGTACTGCTGACGAAAAACAGCTGCACAATACAGTCCGGCTTCTCTCCTCCATTCTTGGCAGGGTCATCCTGCGCATCGAAGGACGATCATACTTCGAGGCAGTCGAATATCTTAGAACAGTATGTCGAGACCGCAGGGAACAATCATCTGATACTCTTAATCTCGAAGAGATTCTCGGACAAATAGAGAAATGGCCGGTAGAAAAAACCGCTATCGTTGCCCGTGCATTCGCCCTCTTTTTCCTGCTTATCAACACTGCCGAACAAGTGCAGCTGGCAGCCGGCTCTGCAGAAAAATCCGCGGAAAAAGCGGAAACCGATACACGCTTTCCCCGAGGATCGTTCAGATGGGCCCTCACAGAATTGAAAAAAAATGGCCATACCGGAGATGAGGTTGCTGATTTTCTCGGCCGAATGGAAGTCCATCCGGTCCTCACTGCTCATCCGACCGAGGCGACCCGCCATACAGTATTAGACCTGCAGGCCCGGATAGCCGAGATCCTAACCAGCCGCAACACCTGTGAGCCTGAAGAAGAAACAGATATTGAGGATGAATTGGAATCGGAAATAGAGATGCTCTGGCTTACTGCAGAAGTGCGAAGTGACAGACCTTCGGTCATGCATGAAGTGAGCAACGTATTGTGGTATCTTCATCACCGGTTTTTGGAAACCGAGACTCTTACTATACAAAAAATACACCGTGATTTTGAAAGTGAATTCGGCCGGTCGATTAATGTCCCCCCACTATTTCGAATCGGAAGCTGGGTCGGAGGTGATCGGGACGGAAATCCGAATGTAACCCCGCGCGCGACACTTGCTGCTGCAAGACACAATGGAGAGACTGTGATCAACGACTATATTGCCCGGATTGCCCAATTAACAGAAACCCTTTCGCTCTCGACACTCATTAAAGATGTACCGAAGGAACTGGGGGATTCACTCGAAAAAGACCGTACAGATCTTCCGGAAGTGTGGGAGATGAACCGTGGACGGAATGCTCATGAACCGCTGCGGCTAAAACTGAGTTTTATTCAAAAAAGGCTCCAGCACACTATAGAAAAAATTGGCGGCGGGGATGCCGGGGAGAAAGCGTACAAGAGTGCGGAAGATTTTTATAAAGACATGCTCTTGGTAAAACAGTCCCTTATATTCGCACAGGCAGAATACTCGGCTCGCCAATTCATCGACCCCCTTCTGACTCTAATCGATATCCACGGTTTTTTCGGATTTATTATGGAAATACGGGAAGATGCCCGGGTCCATGCGGCAGCTTTGGAGGATATCTGCCGGACGATCCAAATACCCACTCTCGATGAGCAATCGATGACCGCGGAACTGTTAGGTCGAAGGCCGCTTTTGAGTGAACACCTCCCCGTTGCGGAGCAAACCTGGAATGTATACCGGGTTTTTCAGACCATTCGAACCATACAGCAGAGTATGGGCGAGAAAACCGTTTCTACCTACATCATCTCTATGACCCACAGTACAGCGGACCTGCTCACTGTACTTCTGTTTGCAACCGAAGCGAACCTTGTGGACCTGACCTCGGACCCGCCCCGTTCGAGCATCGATGTCGTCCCCCTCTTTGAAACACTCGCCGACCTCGAGGCAGCCCCCGAGATCATGACAGCCCTCTTCGACAACGAGGCATATAAACGGCAGCTCGATGCAAGAGGGCGGCGGCAGGAGATTATGATCGGCTATTCCGATTCCACAAAGGATGCCGGAATCATACCTGCCTCCTGGGCTCTGTACAGAGCCCAAGAAGCGCTTGCAAAGGTGTGTGCCGACTACGGAATTACTCTTTCAATATTCCACGGACGGGGCGGCACCGTAGGGCGGGGCGGCGGCTCGCCGGTTTTCCGGGCTCTGTCCGCCCTTCCACCCGGAACAGTGCAGGGAAAAATCAAGGTCACCGAACAGGGTGAGGTGATCAGCCAAAAATACGGCCT
>CAZKZZ010000129.1:0-10475 GCA_964557375.1 uncultured Spirochaetales bacterium
GCTGGGCCTGCGGTCCCGTCGGGGCTCCCTCTTCGGGGCCGGATGCTCCTGATATCCCTGCCTCTCCATGCTCCGAATCCCCGGGACGGGGGGAGAGGGCAAAAAGCAGTTCATCGAGTCTGGCGAAAAGCGGTTTCTTCTCGATCTCCTTCCACAGTTCCGTGATCTTTTCGAAGTAATAGAACGTACGGCTTAAAAGCCGGCCGATTCTTCCCGGAAACTGCACGGTAGTACGGATAAAAAACCGGGAGAGAAAAATAAGCCCCACCAGCGTCGATGCTTTGGTAATTCCGAGTTTCAACGCGCCTTCCGTAACGGTCACTCTTCCTATCGAGAAGAGCACGCTGCCGTACGGCTTGAACAGGTGTACAACGACAATCGAGGCGAATATACCGGCCGATAACAGGACCCGTATCCGTTTTCTGCTTGCAGCGAGCAATACCGCGAAGACCCCGGCCTGAATCAATTTGATAAACGGGTCGGAATGGAGAAGAAAGGAGGGCAGTACTGCCAATCCTGCAGCAAAGCTGAGCTTGTCACCCGTATGGGAGAGCAGAAACGGAGTATCTCGGCCGGTACTCCTGTTACGGTCCTGCGTCATTCAATTTCCTCCATCCCTCCTTCGGCCTACCTAACTGGACGGCGAACCATTTCGATTTCCGCATGAACTCCCGGGCAAATATACCGAGGGCCAGAGAACTTACGAGCCCAACCCCTAAAAAAGGCGGTGCTATGAGCCACGCCCCTTCTCCGATCACGAATATGCGGGCGAGAAGAAGCTGGGTACAGTTGCTCGCCAATGCACCGCTTACGCTGATTCCCACAGCTGAGACGGTCCGGCCGCACAACGCTTTCACTGTAATCATGGCCAAAGCTGCAGCATAGGAGCCGAATAAGGAGAAGAGAAAAATGTAGGAGAAGAGGGTCCCGTTTACCAACCCCTGTCCCAGTACCTTGAGAAGGACCAGCAGGAGGAGGTGCGGAGCATCGAGGAGGAATAGACCGATAAGGATGGGTAGGTTGGCCAGCCCAAGCCTGATAAAAGGAAGCGGTTTGGGAATCATGTATTCGATGGTGGAGAGGAAGAGAGCAAAAGCGGCGAGTAATGCGACCTGCTCTAATCGATGTTTAAAATGATGTGGCATCGGTCCGTTCTTCATCATCACCTCCAATCCGGATGAATACCCGGTTGGGGAGGCATGCAATCCAGGATCCCGGTTTGGATATCTCTCCCATCGAAATACATATCTTTTCATTGCAGGGTGAAGCAGTTACCCGTACAGTTTCATTATGAATCGTTACAGCCGTGTCCCCTAACGGCCCCGGAATCTTTAGATCCCGCTCCTCCTCTAAGGGATAGATCCACTCTTCATCGGCAGACTGGATATGCACCTCGTGTGCCTGCTGCTCACTGCTGTAAGCGACAACTGAAGTTGCTGCAATGATTACAATGGAAAGCAGTACTGCGATCAGATCAAAGAGGCGGAGCTTTTTCATACAGATCAAAGTGTTGCACTCTCGGGTAAGATAATCAAGAGGATTGCAGTTAATCGGAAATAGTTTTAGTATATAGCTTTAGCATATGCTGTATAGTACAAAAGACCATTTGAAAGTGAGTACAGTATGAAACCGGGCGTTCAGGACCCGCTGAGTTTTCTCGGCGAATCGTTTGCCTTCCAGGACACCAGAGAAGAAATCCTCAAAAATATCAAACTTATTATCCGGATACGGTTTATCATCTCTCCGAGCATTTTTCTCATCATGTTCGTATCCGGTCTGTTCGGATTTACCCAACAATCGGCCTTCTCCGAAAACCAGATCATCGTCAACGGATTCAACCTTCTCGTCATTCTCATGATGAACGGGGTCTACACGGTCCTCGTCCGCAAGGTCCGCAATCTGAAACCGCTAGTCCTCTTTCAGCTCATTATCGATGTGGTCCATTTTACGCTTACCGTGTACAAGACCGGGGGTGTAACCAGTCCTTTCTCTTTTCTCTACTTCTTTGTCATATTTTCGACATCTATTCTGGTATCGGGAAAAGCCTCCTATATTATCGCGGGATTGTCTGCTCTTTTTTACACTCTCATTGTCTTGTTCGAAGTACAGGAGATTATTCCGCATCAGGATTTTTTCAGCCCCTTTACCGGGTTGATGGGCAATACTTCGTTCTTGGTCCTCTCCTGGAGTTTTTCAACCTTTTCGCTGTTCGGCTTTGCGGCCCTCACTTCCTACCTCTCCGGGCTGCTCCACAAACGGCAGCGTAAACTGGAAGAGGCAAACCGGCTGATGTCCCGGAAAAACCGTACCATGGTCCTTCTCTACCGGACCAGCAAAGCCTTGAACAGTTATAAGACGGTCCGGGAAGTAGTGGACTACATATTGACCGGACTGGTTTCTCACATGCGGCTGGACAGAGCACTCCTCTATCTCAATATAAGAAACGAGTATCTTCATCTGTACATGGTAAAGAAAGGCGGGAAAACAGGTACCGGAGTAGAGATCGATACTACGGAAATCAGCCACATGGACAGAGAAGAGATGACCGACGGGCTCCAGGTAGACCTCCCTTACAAGAAGGAGGCCGGTTTGACTGCCCGGGCAGCCGTGGAGCAGAAGGCGTACAATATCGAAAAACCGGAGGAATCAGGGTACATCAATCGTGAACTGGCCAAGAAAATCGGACTCAATCCGTTCGCCGTTGCCCCCCTCATCCTCCGGGATGAGACGATCGGTGTTATCGGAATCGACAGAAGCTCAAAAAACGGTTCCATCACCGACGAAGAGTTTCAGATCCTGCAGATGTTCGCCAACCAGGCTGCCATCAGCATTGCCAGTCTCCAGCGTATCGATGCCGGCTTTCGTGAAAGATACGGGTTGTAATCCCGTACCGGAGGTCACCGTTTCCCGCTCCCGATAAAATAGGTTTCAAACGAGGGTTTTCTGCTTGCTTTCGGTTTGTACGGTTTTACTTTCCGAAAGAGGTTTCTCATCCGTTCGAGCACAGCCTGTTCGTCACCGCCCTGAAATATCTTGACTACGAGAGAACCGCCTTCTTTCAGATGTTCTTCGGCAATTGTAAGCACGTGGGAGACGAGCGTAAACGATTTACCGGTGTCGACAGTACGGTTTCCGGTCGTTGCGGGGGCGGCATCGCTTAACACCACATCAAACGGCCCGGCTTTCGCTATCTCCTCTCCGGCTTCTTCAGAGAGCATGTCCGCCCGGAGACACTTCCCGTTTTTCATCTTTTTTTTGACGGCTGGGTCTATATCCTGCAGATCGAGTGCCAGAACGAGCCCGCTTTCCTTTACGAGCTCGGAAGCGTAGAGTGACCAGCTGCCCGGGGCCGCCCCGAGGTCGAGTACGCTGTTCCCCGGTCTTATCAGGTGATATTTTTGCTGCATTTCCTTGAGCTTATATACCGAACGGGCCGGATACCCCTCGGATTTTGCTTTTTGGGTGTAGTGATCGTGTTTCCGCTTCGGCTGATTTCCGCTCATTCTCTCGTCCTCGATTTTTGCACAAAGCACCAGTATAGAAAGATTATTGACCTTTGTACACAAACTCCTTACTTTCTATATATGCGTAATTCGATAATCAAGAAGAGTTTCCGGTATCAATACTACAATGCGGCCTTTATTCTTATAGGAATCAATATAGCACTGTTCCTGCTCAACACAGTGGCACCCCAGACCAGAGGGTTTTTGGCCCTCAATCCGGTACTGGTCCTGCGGCGGGGATTTATCTGGCAGGTGTTCACCTATATGTTCGCCCATGCCAATATTTCTCATATCCTGTTCAATATGCTCGGGTTGTTCTTTTTCGGGGTACAGCTCGAACGGCGGGTGGGCAGTTCGGAGTTCCTTCTCTATTATCTGCTTACAGGAACGCTGGCCGGTGTATTTTCCCTGCTCGTTTATTGGTACACGGGCAATTATCAGGTGTGGCTTCTCGGTGCTTCCGGTGCGGTGTTTGCCGTCCTGCTGGCCTTCGCCACCTACTTCCCCGACGCGCGGATCTTTGTATTCGGAATTCTGCCCATAAAAGCACCACTTCTGGTAACAATTTACGCGGGAATAGAGCTTTTCTCGCAATTTACTGCGACTGCATCCGGGGTTGCTCATCTTACCCACTTAGCAGGGTTCGGTTTCGGATTTCTCTACTTCATTCTCAGGCTCAATATCAATCCTGTAAAAGTTTTCTTTGGAAAAGACCGATATTACCATTAGAGGTGATTATCGGAAGCCATGCATAACAGGAAGGCAGGTCCGCCTGCGTCGGCTGCACCAGTAGTTTTTGCCATTTTCATTCTCTGCGGTTCTCTCTTCGGGCCCCGTACCGACAGGTTGTGGGCGTTAGGTCCGCAGGATGACGCTGTAGTTGCTGAGTTCTGGACGGAACGGACGGTCATCGCTTTCGATGAAGGTGCAGGCGGCACCCCGAAACGCACCCCTGTTCCGATCGACCGGCTCCTCGAAGAGGCCCGCTACGTATTTTCAGGGATGATCTACGGTTTCTCCTTTGCATATACGCCATCCGATACACTCCGCAGCGTAGAAGAGCAGTTTACCATAGAGCCCATCGCCCAAATCCCCTGGGGTGATCCCGGGCTCACCGTCATGGACACACGGGAAGCGGAGGACCGGGTGTTTGTGAGAATCCGTTATTTTCTCAATGAGTATCAGGACCCGTGGATTTCGATGTGGCAGAGCAATACCCTTCCCACCAACTCGGCCTTTGGCGAGGCACCTTTATACCGGGGCCCTGAAAACAGGATAGAAGCAATTAACCAGGGTGTAAAACAGGCGGTCCGCAATTATCTGCGGCAGCGAGTGTATAACAAACCGAAATCGATTAACGGAGAAGTAGTACTGCAGGCACCGCCGAGGATCGTTATAAAAGCAGGCGCCTATCGGGCCACCGTGGATGTGAAGATGAAGTTCGAAGAGGTCCGTGCTTACAGCAGTTTTTGACCCTGCGGCCCGCTCTTATGCGGTGCCTTACGCGCCGATCAAAACCCGTTGTTCTCTATAACCCGTTTATACCAGTGAGCACTCTTTTTCCAGGTCCGCTCCAACGTTTCGAAATCAGTGCGGATCAGTCCGAACCGCATGGAATACCCCAGCGCCCACTCGAAATTGTCCATGAATGACCACTGATAATACCCTTTGAGGTTTACCCCTTCCTTGATTGCCCGGGAGGCGGCTTCGAGATGGCGGGAGAGATAATCGATCCGTTCATCATCTTCTAACAGCGGTCCATTATGCTCTACGAGCGGGTATCCGTTTTCAGTAATGTAGCAGTCCGGATTACCGTATTCATCTTTCAGCCGTTTCAAGAGCAAATAGAGGCCGTCAGGAAATATTTCCCACATTGCACTCCGTTTTAGACCGGGTGTCGGTTTTTCCCGGGCATGGACAACCGGAGCAAAGAGAGTGTGTTTATAGCTGCGGGTCATATAGTAGTTAATCCCTACAAAATCTCCCGGTTCTTTTATCTCTTTCAGGTCATCTCCGTAACCGTCGGGGAGATGTTTCTCCAGTTTTTCCAGCACAAAGGGGGGATAAAAGCCGCGGAACACCGGATCGATATAGAGCCGGTTGATGAGCTGGTCCATCCTATCTGCCGCTGCCCGGTCTTTCGGATTGTCCTTTCGAAGGGGCTGAATGTACACCTGCGCTTCGGCTATACCGATCTTCCCCTCTTGTACATGTTCTCTGCACGCTTTTACCATGGCGGCATGGCTTAGGAGGAGGTGATGTGTGGTGCGCATCATCCCTTTCACATCGTTTTTTTTGCCCGGAGGCATTTCCCCGGTTATATACCCGTACATGGCGAACACCATCGGTTCGTTTATCGTGACCCATTTTTTGACCCGGTCTCCCAAAGCACGAAACAGGACCTCACTGTATTCCCGCATGTATGCTGCCGAATCGCGGTTTAAGAATCCGCCTCTTTCAAACAGCCATACCGGTGCGTCCCAGTGGAAGAGGGTACAGAGCGGTTCGATATTTTTTTTGAGGAGCTCATCGACCAGCTTCGAATAGAAATCAACACCCTTTTGGTTTACTTTTCCCGGTTCGGGCACGATACGGGGCCATGCGGTTGAGAACCTGTAGGAATCGACTCCCAGCCGGTGCATGTGTTCGATGTCTTGCGGGTACCTGTGGTAATGGTCGCAGGCGGTGTCCCCGTTTTCGTTATTATCGATTTTTCCGGGAGTGTGTGCGAACCGGTGCCATATCGAAGGGACCGCCCCGTCTGCCAGGGGATACCCCTCTATTTGATAGGAGGCGGCCGATACGCCCCAGACGAATTGATTGGGAAACTGAACTGATTGTTTTTCGGGCATGGACTGCTCCTCTAGTAAGGGGTTTTCATAATTCGTAAGGTATCATACAGTATCGATAGTGAAAATGTCACCCAAGGAGAATCGTATGAAACCCCTTTCTATAATAGTATTAGTTCTGTTGTTTGCGGGAGGACTGTTTTTTACAGGCTGTGAATCCGGACCGCCCCCGGACCCGGAAAAGGTAAAGGAGGAACGAAAAGAGGTTTCCAACAAGAGGCAATTTGTTTTGAACGCTTCGAAAGGTAAACTCTTAGAGGTCAAAAAATATCTGAATTTAGGTGGTGATGTAAACGTACAGGTTGAAGAGGGGTGGACCGCTTTAATGGCTGCCTCGGCTATGGGCCACGAACGGGTGGTTGAACGGCTCCTGTTAGCCGGTGCCGACCCGGACCTGCAGAACCAGACCGGGGCCACTGCTCTGATGTATGCAGTGTCAGGAGAGCACACCGAAGTCGTAAAAATGCTCGTTGAAGCAGGAGCTGATGTAGGCATCCGGACCAACAATGATGCAACTGCCCAGTCTATCGCCATGGATAATGACCTCGAGGAAATCCAGAATATACTCACCGAATCGGAGACCGCTTTGAGTCTCGACCGTGTTGTCAAAGACCCGGATTTCAGGAACGTCAAATGGGGTTTGAGCAAAGAGGAAGTGAAAGAGATCGAAGGGCAGGGGATCCAGCAGCTCAGCTCGGACAAGCTCAGTTATCCTGACAGTATTGCCGGTTTTAAGGCAATGGTAACCTATTACTTCAACGAGAGCGGCCTCTATCGGGGAAGATACTACTTTCTCCAGAAGCACGATGACAAAATCAAATACATCGATGATTTCGATAAAATAAAAGAACTGCTCGTCACCAAATACGGACCGCCCGACGCCGATGAAATCGAATGGAAAAACTCGACCTATAAGGCGCAGGTGGAAAACTACGATAAAGCGCTTCTCGAAGGACATCTGCAATTGTACACCCAATGGATTACCGAGAGAACGACCATCAGACTCTCCTTGAAAGGGGAAGAAGGGGAGATTATTCTCGCTATCGACTATAGGGCGATCGGTACCGAGGAATCGGGCAAAGAGATAACCGAAGAGGAGCTCGAGGGACTGTAAATCGGGGGTGAATCAATCCAGGGGATTGATCTCGTTCCGCAGTTCCGTAAACCGCGGTTTGAGCGTATCGTAGATGAGCCTGATCCGCTCATCGTGGTGGAGAAAGGCTGATTTCATGGTATTGATAGTGATTTTTTCCAAATCGCGGAGAGTGAGATTGTAGTGCTTTACTGCCAGGGCCATCTCGTGCCCTAGGGTTGTATTACTCATGAGCCGGTTGTCGGTACAGAGCATGACCCGAAAGTTGTTCCTGAAATAGATTTGAAAAGGATGTGAATCGAGGCTTTTCGCCGCCCCGGTGTGGATGTTGGATGAGAGACACACCTCCATAGGAATGCGTTTGTCACGAATAAAGTGGGCTAAAGAGCCCATGCTTTCGATTCTCGACCCGCTTACCGTCATATCCTCGATAAGTCTCGTAGCGTGGCCTATGCGGTGAGCGCCGCAGATTTGGATTGCCTGCCAGATCGATTCCGGACCGAACGCCTCACCGGCGTGGATGGTGATGTTGAAATTTCTGCTTCGGATGTACTGGAACGCCTCCAAGTGCCGCTTGGGAGGATGCCCGAACTCATCCCCTGCAATATCGAATCCGACGACCCCTTTATTACGAAAAGCCACCGCCAATTCCGCTGCCTCCAAAGAAGCAGCTGCATCCTGATGGCGCATCGCACAGATGATAACACCGTACTCGATACCGGTTTCCGCTTTCCCCCGCTCCAGGCCGGTTAACACTGCTTCTACTACCGCTTCGAGATTGAGCCCGTTCTGGAGGTGCTGAATAGGGGCGAACCGGATCTCCGCGTACACGATATTGTCCTGAGCCCTGTCCAGGAGGGCCTCATATGCGGTTCTCTCCAACGCTTCCCGGGTCTGCATAACCGAAACAGTAATACCGAAACCTTCGAGATAGAGCCCTAAGTTTTTCCGGTCCGCCCCTCGATGGAACCACAAGGCGAGCTCTTCCGGGTCCTGTGACGGCAAGTCTATTCCGGCCTTGCCGGCCAGCTCGATAATCGTCTCGGGCCGTACCCCTCCATCGAGATGGTCGTGAAGATCGACTTTCGGTATTCGTTTAATCATTTCGTCGGTAACCATGCTTGTAAGAGTACAGTAATCGTGCGGAGTTTGTAAATCACATTCTTGGAAGGCTTGAACTTCTCTTTTTTTATTCTTATGCTACAAAAGCCTGAACAGATGAGGCTCTTTCAAAAATAACCGATTTTTGCAAGAAGCACAGATAACCCGAACAGCACGAAAAGGAAGGAGTAAAAGCATGGCAGATACCATTTCTATCGGAATCATCGGCGGCAGCGGACTCTATAAAATGAAAGAACTCCAGGACAAAGAGGAGCGGAAGGTCTCAACCCCTTTTGGTGAGCCGTCCGGAGCACTTATCACCGGTACGATCGCCGGGAAACGGGTCGCATTTCTGCCTCGGCACGGTGTGGGGCATATAAAAAATCCGAGTGAAGTAAATTATCGGGCCAATATTTACGCTCTCAAATCGGTAGGAGTCCGGTTTATTATCGGAGTAAGTGCGTGCGGGAGTCTCAGAGAGGATTACGCCCCGGGGGACATCGTCATCCCGGACCAGCTAGTTGATTTCACCAAAGGAAAACGGGCAATGAGTTTCTTTGAGAAGGGAATCGTTGCTCATATCGGAACGGCAGAACCGTTTTGTCCGGAACTGTCGAAACTGCTGTATAAAGCTGCATCATTCGGCGAAAAACAGGTACATAACGGCGGAAATTTCATAACCATAGAAGGGCCGCGGTTCAGCACAAAAGGTGAGAGTAAACTCTTTCAGCAATGGGGTATGGATATCATCGGGATGACTACCAGCCCGGAAGCGTATCTGGCCAGGGAAGCTGAAATCAGTTACGCGATCATGTCCCATGTCACCGATTATGATGTATGGCATGAAGAGCCGGTCAGTACCGAGATGGTAATAAAGACCTTCGGTGAGAATATCGAATACGCGCACACATCGCTGGTCAAAGCTGTCGAGCTGATCGACCCTGAAGCTGATTATCCTTCCCACCACGCCTTGTCCGGGGCCATTCTGACTTCACCCGAGGCGCTCGACCCGGAAGCGAAAGAACGGCTCGGTCTGCTTATCGGGAACTATGTGTGATATGACGATGCGCGATCTATCGGAGACAGAGTAATGTATTCAACGGGAAGTTTTTATAACAGCCGGGGGCTGGAAATCTTCTATCAGAGCTGGTTCCCGGAACGGCAGATGAAGGCTCTCTGTTTTATAAGTCACGGGTACGCCGAACATGGTGGAAGGTATGCCCATGTGGGGGAGTATCTGTTAAAAGAAGGAATAGGAGTAACCGCCCTCGATCATCAGGGACATGGACGTTCCCAGGGTATACGGGCGGATATTAAAAAGTTCGAGTTCTTTTTGCATGATGTAGACAAGCTGATCGAGATTATAAGAGAAGAGCACCCCGATGTGCCCTTTTTTCTTTTTGGGCACAGTATGGGCGGCGGCATTGCTGCAGTATACGCCACTCAGCATCAGGAAAAATTAAACGGTGTTATTCTTTCCGGACCCGCGGTAAAAGTGGGGGCCGATGTTTCTCCGCTGCTGAAACGGGTTTCCGGCTTTCTCTCGGTAGTGGCCCCGAACCTCGGGGTGCTGCCGTTCGAGGCGGAACAGATAAGCAGAGACCCGAAGGTAGTTGAAGCATATAAGGCGGACCCGCTGGTATATCACGGAAAAATGAAAGCGAGGCTCGGGTACAATCTGCTGCGGGTAGAGTCGCTGTTCAAGGAAAAAGCCGTATACTGCAGACTGCCGGTCCTCTGTATGCACGGTACTGCAGACAAGCTGGTCGAACCCGCTTCCAGCCAAATGGTATATGATAGCGTCGGATCGAGAGACAAGACCATCCATTTCTGGGAGGGGCTCTATCACGAGCTCGTCAATGAGCCGGAACAGGAACAAGTACTGCAGATGGTGCTGGAGTGGATCAAAGAGCGAATGTAACTGAAATC
>CAZKZZ010000130.1:0-10428 GCA_964557375.1 uncultured Spirochaetales bacterium
ATATACGAAGCGGGTACTATATAAAAGATTCCTCTACAGTACTGATTGCCTTCCGGGCCATCTTGAGTGCATGAAGGGCATCTGATTCATCGAAGAATTCAGCCGGCACGCTTTCCGGAAGACCGTTTGGATATCGAGCTTCGATATAATACTGGTCGAGATTTTTTATTTCTTTTTTCAACTTCATGTATTTGTCATCGTAGTTGGAACATCGATCACAGAGCTTTGCAACGGAATGCCCAAAGACTAAATCTTCACCCTGCGCATAGAGAAACGATTTAAGCACTTTTTCAGCTATTTGCTGAGAGAGAAAGCAGACGAGATAAAAACGTTGGCCATCCCGGAGGATTTCAGCTGATTTCAGGTCTTCTTTTGCTTGAACAAGCCACCGTTTGCTTTCGTTTCCTAAGAAATCTTGTTCATCATTAGTATCATTGCTCATACAAAATCTCAGCTTCCTTTAATGCATTGCGAATAAAGGGAGACCCCTCCTGCATCCGCTCGAGTTCTTCGTTTGTATACCAGAACATATCCACATCTTCTTCTCGTTCAAGCACCGAATAGAGGATATTCATCCGCTCTTTGAAGGTTTTTTCCGAATCCTTGAGTATGATGAAATCGACATCACTAGTCTGTCTTGCCCTATTTCGCGCTACCGAACCGAATAGTAGAATTTTCTCAGGATGAAGATGCCCCACGATTCGCTGAACCATCTCTTGAGCGATAAGACGTTTTCTATCTGTGTAAGCTTTATTTAAGAAAGTTTGCATACTTTTCTTTTCATTATGATAAAATTTTCTGCGTCGACGGTCAACAACACCTCACTCAGCGATGATAATCTCGGTCATTCCGCGGTACGGTCCGAATAGCTCATCAGCTGAGCGTCCGGAAACTTCATGTCCCGAGGCCGGCGGCCGGGTAGTTATCCAGCTTTCGAAATCGCTGAGAGAGCCGAACGAAACGAGCCCCTTCTTCCCGATTTTGGTATGGTCGGCCAGAAGAATTTTCCGCTCGCCGCTTCGTATCATAATCTCGGTTACCCGCGCCTCTTCCGAACCGGAAACCATCAGCCTTCCTTCGCTGTCGATCGCGTCCGCCCCCAAGAATACGATATCGAAATGGAGCATCTCGAGCGTCCGCTCAATGAGACTCCCCCTGAGCGAATAACTCTGGTCGTTGTACTCGCCGCCTAATATGGTCAGTTTTATTTCGGCATTATTGGAGAGTACTGAAATGAGGGCTATTGAATTGGTAAATATGGAGAGCGGTCCGTTTTCATTGAGATGTGAAGCCAGATGGAAAGTGGTGGACCCGTCATTTAGCAACAGCGTCTGGCCCGGTTCGACCATCTCCGCCGCTCGCTTCCCGATGGCCCGTTTCAGTTCGAAATTCAGGGCCACCTTGTTGTGATATTCGGATTCGAGCGCGGCCCGGCCCACTGCCAGACACCCTCCGTGGGTGCGGATAATCGTATTCCGGTTGGAGAGTTCTTCCAAATCTCTGCGTATGGTAAGGGCGGAGACATCGAGCATCTCCGCGAGTGCTTCTACTCTTATTTCCGTCTGCATGGCCTGAAGGATTGCCAGGATCCGTTTCTGCCGTTCCGCGGGCTTCATGGAACGAACTCCTCCGAAATCTCTACAGCAGCTTCGATTACCCGTTCGGTCATCTCTTCGTTTACCTCCCGGGAGAAGACGAAACGGAGGGTATCGCTGCCCGCGGGGGTTACCAAGATTCCTCTTTTCCCGAACGCCGAGGAAACAGTCTTCGCGTCCGCTTCGTTTGTGACCGTCTTCCCCTTCGACAATCGGGCCAACACGAAGTTGGTCTGCGTCTTCTCGAGATCGACGGAAAAAAGAGGCAGTGCATTCAGACCGATGCCGAGTCTTCGTGCATTGGCGTGGTCTTTTTTCAGCCGCTCGATGTTCTCCTCAGTCAACGCGGTACGTCCGCAGGCACAGAGCCAGCCTGTCTGCCGCATTCCCCCGCCGAGCATTTTCCTGTAGCGGTCTGCTTTCTCGATTACCTTACGGGGACCTGCAAGCAAAGCCCCTACCGGTGCCGCCAGCGCCTTAGAAAGAGAGATCATCACCGTATCTGCAAAGGCGGCGATCTCGCGGGCCTCCACTTCGAGATAGACGGCAGAATGGAACAATCGTGCTCCATCGAGATGGACCGGTATCCCTTTTCCCACGGCAATGTCCCTGACAGCCGCCATTCCCTCGAGCGGGGGAACGATACCGCCGTAACGGTAATGGGTAGACTCGAGACAGATCAGGGTGATGTTCGGATGATGAATGTCCGGCTTCTTGATAGCTGCTTGCACCTGATTCGGGTCCGGATACCCCTCGAGACCGGGAATGGACTTAAGCATAAGCCCCCCCACACAGGCTGCCCCTCCCGTCTCGGAAGTACGGATATGAGCGCTCTCCTCGAGTATGATCTCATCCCCCCGTTCGGTCTGGGCAAGCAGAGCAATGAGGTTGCCCATCGTCCCGCTCGGTACGTACAGAGCAGCTTCTTTACCGAGAAGTGCCGCCCCCTCCTCTTCCAGTGAGGCCTGGTCGGGGTCTTCTCCGTAGACCGAATCACCGAGGGGGGCCTCGAAAGCCCTTTCTCGCATCTCTTGTGTCGGACGTGTTGCGGTATCTCTTCGTAGTTCTATTGCCATAACCCGAATATCATACCAGCTTTTCCGGTGAGGTGCTACCGAATAGGGAGTGGTGCGAATCGTGGGGATGGATTACATTCTCAGCACTGTGCTAAAAAAAAGCACCCCGAAATGAAAAACACTCCGGGGCAAGGGCATATATTTAATCCAGCCGAGGCTGGTTGTGGGCAACCGTTTGTTGTAGGTCCTGTGGCGGACAAAACTGATTTGATACAGCTCCGTCCCTATGGGAAAAAATCGCACTTTTTTTTGAAAGTGACAACAAAAATTTTATGAAAAATTTGTTAATTGCTATCGTTCTATAACTGCGGCGGTCTCGACACGACGGTCCCCGATACTACTGCCGACAACTACGCTCACGTATTCAGGCGAAACATACCGGGAAACCGGCAGGATTCGGGGAGCTTCATCGGGTAGAATAATTCCCTGCATCTCCACTTTCATGTTGTACTTTGTTTCTACAGGATTGACTGCAAACTGCTGCCACGGTTTCAGGATGTGGTTCCCGTCCGATTGCATAAGATAGTCCCTGTTTCCGAGGGGACTCGTCGGTCCCCCCAGATGGTGGTAGTAGGCTGATTCTCTGAACCAGTCCAGCCCGTATGCGGCGGCAACTTCTCCGAATACTTGTGAGATTTCTTTGTGGATCTGCGCTTCCGAGACACCGACCCGATAGCAGTCGGCATATTTCCAGGCGGCTTCTTTTAGTGCCTCGAAGGTTGTTGTTTTTTGTCCGGTAAGCGGGCCGCCGAAATTAACCATAACAGTATGTGAAAAAATCATCTCTGCATACCGTGTCCCGACAACCAGTTTGATCATTCCCTCCCGGGGCACCCTGTAATCGGCACTGTAGAGAGGATGAAGGTGGTCCTCCTGGCCTTTTAATCCTACCAGAACAAGGTTTGCCTCGATATCACATGATCCTAATATCTGTTGAATAACGCCTCTTACTGTTGCACCGTCCATCTCCGGTTCGATGGAATGAGCTGCTTCGACCAGTAAGGCATGGGTGGCATTGGCGAGCCAGGTGAGCTTCTTATACTGATTTCCCTCCCAGCCTACCAGGAGGGGCCCAACGATGTCTTCTATAACAGGTATGTATGATTCGGCATGCGGGGTTAGAATTGCATCTGCCGTTATTGAAGGTAGCTCTTCTGAAAAATCGTAGTGTATGTCCGGGGCCGTATCCAGCAGAGGAGGAAGCTGCGCTTTAAGCCTGGGAAGCTCGGTGGCGTCCGCTGCAAAAAGCAGGTCGACTCCCCTCCCGTTGAACCTCACCAATACCCGGACCGGACTAACTGCGTCCGGAGCAATATCGATAATTTGATGCCGAACTCCGGTGAGCCATCTGAGCGTTCCCTCCTGTACGAGAAGAATGCCGTGCAGACCGTTTGGATCGAGGACGGAAACGAGGTGTTCGATTTTTACACGCAGTTCTTCCGGGGCAATCCCGGGGGGTTTTTCCGCCCTGATCGTTTCTCTCATATCTGCTGCTCAGGATTGGATAAGCTTTTCGACCGCGGCCTTGCTAATCGCCCCTTCCATCGGTCCGAACGCGGCCGCATTGAGCGCGCCGGCCGCTGCAGCCAACTTTCCGCACTCTTCGAGCGAAAGCCCTTCAAGGATACCGCAGAGAAAACCGGCATCGAAACAGTCACCGGCGCCGGTCGCATCGACCTCTTCGATTTTATAGACTGGTACCGTTATCTCTTCTTCCCGCGAATAGATGACCGCCCCCTCGCTTCCTTTTTTGAGCACGATGAGCTCGAGGGTTTCCTGTTCGAACAGTGCATCAATCCCTTTCCGAACATCATCCGTCCCGCTTAGAAGCTGCAGCTCGGAGAGCCCGGGCATAAGAACCGAACAGTTGTTCAATACCGGCCCTAACACATCGCGGATCGTCCGGGTCTTGAGCAGCTCCGGTCTGATATTAGGATCGAGGCAGATCTTTACACCCCGGGAAGCCATATGTTCGGCTGCTGCAATGATCTCTTTTTGAAATGTCTCGTTTACCATGAGAGAGCAGCCCATCATGTGGAAAAACTTAGTCGATTGGTTTATGGAAATATCCTTGCTGAAACATGCTTTCGCAGCAGGGGTCCCGTCGATATGGTAGATAAACCGGCGGGAGCCGTCTTCAAAGTAGGTAACGAAAGCTACAGCAGTCGACCCGGTATCGTCCCGGAGTACCTGGCTAGTATCCACTCCGTCTTTCTCTAGCCTGTTTGTAACGCATGTTCCGAAATCATCAGCCCCCACACCTCCGATAATACCTGCGGTATGCCCCAACCGGGCGACCGTATCGATAAAAATCGCGGGAGCACCGCTCGGGTACGGCCCTTTGAAAACCCCCGGCACGTCCAGTCCGATGCCGGCTTCGGGCCGCATGATCTCTACTAATATCTCACCCATTGTCCATACTTCAGCCATTGTATCACCCCTTGTTATAAGGAATAGAGCTCTTCTTCGTCTGCAGCAAGCAGAACTTCCTCCCGTTCGTAGAAATACCGGGCAGACTGTTCCACTAAAGCATCGAGGACCGAGCTCTCCGGTTTTCCCCACATCTGGGGATACGGGTCTCCGCCCGGCCCTAACGGTTCCGCCGAACAGAAGCAGTTGGGATTATTGTACCCCGTACTATAGAGGGCCATAATAAGGCGGTCGAGGTCAAGACAGCCGAGGCCTAGAGCACGCCGGTTGCTGTCCGCCATGTGGAGGTTCGTCATAATGTCTCCGTATTGGAGGACCGTACCGCCGATATGCTCCTCCCCTGCAAGCATGTGATATACGTCCCCTGCAATGTGCTGTACGCCGGGATGGTCGATCTCATCGATAAGCCGTTTAGCCTCTTCGAAGGTATGGCAGAAGCTCACCTCTGCCGCCCGTACCGGCTCGACTGCTCCCCGGACTCCCGCGTCCTTGAAATCATCCCCTAAAATACGAAGGGCATCGGCCGCCCGGTAGAACTCGTTCTCGTCGTACGGTTCGGTCCGGCCAACCGCACCCGGAGCGAAGAGAAGATAGGACCCCCCGAGCTCCGCACACAGCTCGATGTTCCTTCTAAAATAATCGATGCTCCGCTGGGTGATGTGGGGCTTGTTGCTCGAGAGCTCGGATTCCGGGCTTACCATACCGCACACCCCGGAGAGTTTTATCCCGTGATCGTCAAGAATTTTCTTGGTTTCCTTGGTTTTGTATCCGAGGTCCGGACCGTACCGGTTGCCGTGCAGCTCGATAAACCGGACATTGTTCTTTTCCAGCCGTGCGGCGGACCGCTGCAGCGGTTCCATGCCGAACCCCCAATTGCTCCAGGAGAAATTGAGCCGGGCTTTGACATCCGGGTTATCTCTTCTGAATCGTATAAACTTCTCCGTTATATCTCTGTCTTTGATTCTGTAGTTCTGCAGTCTCATGCTTGTACTCCTTCTCCTTAGGCGAATAGCGTTTCCCGGACGGTTTTCATGACTTCGGTCACATCCCCTTTTTCGATCAATCCGGTCAGGCGTTCGAACCCCACCGATTCGATCCAGCGGTCGTACAGCTGGAGATACCGGATGCTCTCTTCCGTGGCCCGGAACGCATCTTCCCGGAAGGGGAATATATCAATAGCACACCAGCCGTTATAATCTATCTTGTGAAGCACATAAAACAACTCGAGATACTCCATCAGATGGACGGAACCGACGATCATATCGTCATCCCAGGCTGCGTAGTTATCGTTTAGGTGGAGGTTGAACAGCTTCCCCTGCCGGGCAGCCAGCTCTACGGCCTGGGCCATATTCTCTCCATTCTGGAGGATGTGGCCGTTGTCGATAGTAAGCCCGAAGTTCTCCCGGTCTATCTCTTTCAGCATGAGCAGGGTAGTAGAGACGTTATTGATAAGGGCCCGGTTTCGCGGTTCCCGCGGCTTGAACTCAAGACTGAACTTCATGCTCTTGGCGTAATCGGCAATCTGCCTGCAGGAATCGACTAAATGTTCCCACTGTTTGGTATAATCCGTCTGAAAAGGATAATCGAAGCCGTCCTGCCCCAGCCACATGTTTACCATGGATGCTCCCGCAGCAGATGCAAAAGCGGCCGTATCTTTGATCGCACCCACCGCCTTCGAACGCACCGAATCGTCCAGGGAGCTCAAGCTCCCGTACCGCCAGATCTGCTCCGAGATAACCGGAGCGTTTACCACCGGCCCTTCCAGCCCGTATGTGTCGAGCAGTTTCCGCACCTGCTTCCCGTCCCCTTCGTCCGTTCCCGGACCGTAGCAGAGCTCGATCCCTTCAAGCCCTTCGATCTTCTCCGCCCTCTTCAGCTTCTCTTCCAGCCCGATATCACTCTTGTACCCGTCCAAATTGAACCGGTCTCCAAGATTTCCCACACTTGCCGTTATGACACTGTATTTCATGTTAATGCTCATGGTTGACTCCTTAGGTATTATATTGTTCGCATACGGATGTTGCTATCTTAGACCATTCCCACAATCTCTCCGGTCTGTATCGTACCGTAGAGATATCTTTCATAATGATTTCAACATTACAACCGAACCGGTGCAGAATATCTAAACTGTTTTTTAACTCACTCCTTACAGAATCAGGCTCCCAAGAAGATCCGGCGAGCACAGCAGGAGTAGGTTTCAGGGAAACAACAAAATCTCCGCTTATAACCTCCGCTGCTGCTTCGACGTCAGCCCACGGACTAATAGAGATTTTTCGAAGATTCGGAATGGATCGAAGGATGTCGATCTTATTATGAAGCGGCTCGCAGCATCCGTAATAGGACAATCCAAACCGTTCGAGCCATCTCTTTTCGTAGGAGAGTGCGAACTTTTCATGCATTGCAGGAGAGACCTCAGAGAAAATCTGTGCGGTTGCACTCCCCCAAATATTAGAAGCGTTAAACCCTGTATCAGTTACTTTAGCCTCAGGCAGCTCACCGGTATACCCATAGGCGCCGGAGCCGATTCTTACATTACTATTATTCGAAGAAAGGAGTTCAAGAGTTTCATACTGATCGAGTCCTTCCAGATACACTGATACGATACGCTCCATTAATCGGTGAATGAACTGAGGCCGAAGAGCAAGATCGAGAAGGGCTTGCTCAACGCCAGTCCAAGTAATAAGATCGTCCCAGGGGGCAAACCAGAAACCGGGTACACCCCGCTGTTTGACTGTGAGAATTCCATCAAAAATATCGTTATATGCTTCAAAGTTTTCCTGTGATTGTTCCATATAGTGAGTAATCTGCGGCGGTACGAGTTTGGATATATCCTCTGGTTCCTTGATCTGATTATGAAAACTGTGAGAGACAACTTGATTGGTTGCATCCGTTACAGCAGTATCTTCCTCGACCTCGATTCCGATGCCGCTGTTCTCGATTACAAGAGGTGCATAGATGACCGGTTCGACAATCATATCGCCCTGCATATGGTTCCATTGATATAGAGTCTGCCGTAGCTCGGATTCGATACGTCTGCAGAAAGGTGAGGTCGTTTTCAACGACAATTCATCATCAATATCCATTTCATTCCAGCACACCTCGTTTATCCATACCAGCGGTTTGCAGGTTTTGAGATCATTGAGATTACACCACTGTTTTTTTCGCTCTTCTTGTTGCGGCAAAGCAGCAATTTCAGCAATTGCAGTCCCAAGTTCACGGAGGATATCTTTTTCTCCATTACTGTAGTTGATGGAAAAGTATCGATGAATGGGATTAGTCGTGAAAATAAGAGCAGGAACATCTTTGTATATTTCAGTCACGAATGTTTCCCTTCTCTCCGCAGGAATTTCTCACAATTAACTTGACCGGAATGATAAACTCCTCCGGTCTATCATTTCTCGTTCCCTGTATGCGGTCAAAGAGAAGACCGGCAGCTTTCGAACCGAGACTTTGCGCATCCTGAGTTATGACGGTAAGGGGAGGTTGAATAAACGCCCCCCAGGGTGAATCATCAAATCCAATGAGAGCCATCTCTTCTGGTATTGCTATACCGGCAGCAGTTGCCTCCCGTAGAACGGCAAGAGTCAGCAAATCAGTGCAGGCAAAAATTGCTTGTGGATACTCCTTTTCGGAAAAAACCTTTTTCAGTACCCTCGAGGCATTCTCAGCCTCCGGTTCCTCTACAATTAAAATTTTACTTTCTTCGACCGGCAGCCCCGCTTTTTTTAAAGCCGCCTTATATCCCTCAACACGTTGCTGTGACGGGGCATGGGAAGTAGGAAATGTGATGATCAAAATTTTCGAGTTTCCCAACCCAATAAGATGCTCGGTGGCAATTTTTCCCGCGGTTCTGTTATCGGAAATAACGGTATCAAAATCTAATCCTCTCAGACGGCGGTCGAGCACAATTACCGGTGTTCCGGAAGCATCTATCGAACGTACAAAACCTATATTTTTTTCTCCGCTCGGCACCCATATTAGGCCGTCAACCCGTTTTTCAGAGAGAACTCTCAACATCTCGAACTCATTCTCAGGATTTTCCGCGCTCTCACAGAGTATGGTGGAATATCCGGCCTCAGAGAATTTATTTTCAATTGCGGAGATCATCGGCGGATAAAACGAACTGTTTATCCTCGGCACAAGGACACCAATGGAAAATGTTTTTTTTGAAACTAAGCTCCTCGCAATTCCATGCGGACGATAATTGAGTTTCCTAACAGCATCTTCGACTTTTTTTACTAGTTCAGGACTGACATATTTAGCACCACTCAATACATTCGAGACAGTTGCCCGGGAAACTCCTGCTAATTTTGCTACGTCTTTGCTCGTCGGCATATACACGTCCTTATCACCATACTCGGCTATCAATACCGTCATGTTAACACGGATAGTTACACGTGATATTATGGTATATTTTTTATAGATTGCTGTCAAGCATACAATTTTAATCCTAAAAATATTTTGTCTACTAATCAAATCTTTTTAGCGTAAATAAATATTATCCTATTATTTATGCTTTCGTCAAAAAAAAAATATATTGACAATATAATCAAGTCGGTGTATGATCATAATAACACGTGTAACTACACGTGTTACCAATATTATTTCGAGAATCCCGCGGATCAATATCCTCCGGATCCCCGAATTATTTTCCTTAACAAGGAGGCATCTAATGCGTAAAATTCTTTTAGTTCTTTTTCTTATCCTGATCAGCACCTCGCTGGTTGTCGCGGAAGGGCAGAAAGAAGCTGCCGCTGGGGAAGAAGACGGTGCGGTAACCATCAGTCTTTCTACATGGCTCACCATGGAAGGGGCGAGCAAGGATACTATCGAAGAGATGGTACAGAGGTTCGAAGCGGACAACCCCGACACAAAGATTGAACTGATCGGGATACCCTACGAACAGGTCCCACAGCAGGTTCAAATTGCTGTATCGGGAGGTAATGCTCCTGACGTGATAGCACTAGATCCAAGGATATCTCTTCCGTTCATGGCTCAGGGAGCTCTAGTCGACCTCAATCCCTACTATACTCAAGATGAGCTGAACGACATTCCTAAAAACACCTATGAAGACGGACTGTACCAAGGGAAGCTGTATACCGTACCTTGGCAAATCGGTACAATCGTTAGTCTCTTCTGGAAGCAGCTCTTAGAGGATGCAGGATTGCCCGTTCAAAATCCGGAAACCTGGGCAGACCTAAAAGATCTTGTACAGAAAGTTTCCGATCTAGATGCAAGCATCTACGGATTCGGTGCTCGAACCAGCAAGACCCAGAACTCGGCGATGTGGTTCCTCCCCGTAATGTGGGGACATGAAGGACAATTTC
>CAZKZZ010000131.1:0-4569 GCA_964557375.1 uncultured Spirochaetales bacterium
CTCGAGCCGGCGGAGTGAAACCGTTCCCCCGAGCTGTAGGGCAAGACTGTTTACGATCTGAAACCCCATCGACTGGACGGAGTCGATGTCCATCTCTTCCGGAAACGGGAAGCCGGTGTTGAAAACGGTGAGGCTGTACTGCTGGCCGGGGTCCTCCGAAGCATCGGTTGAGCTGCGGGAAAAGGTTACTAAAAGAGAAAGGTCCTCCGGAGTTCTTCTGCGTGCCGTTTCCGTTTCTTCATAGTATGCCGGAAGGTCCATCACCCCGAAACCGTGCTCGAGCGCGTTCATAACGAGCTCAGTAGTAATAAGCCCTAACGGGAGTGCTTTCTCCGTGGGAAGAAGGACGGGATCGATCCGGAAGCTGCTCGACACTCTCAACGATGACGGGGTCATCCCCTGGACAATACGTGCTGCGAGTTCCTGGAGATACGATTGGATGTTGATTTCGCTGTACTCACTGTTTTCGTACATCATCTGATGGATGAGAGAGAAGGCGTTGATCCGTTCGTTGAGCTCTTTGAGTATAAACTGGGCACCGGGATCATGAATTGAACTCTGCTGCAGGTTGAGCAGTGCGGAGATGAGGGTGAAATTATTTTTCACACGGTGGTGGATCTCCCGCATCTTCGTTTCGTATTCTTTTTTGCTCTGTTCGAGTTTCACTTCCAGTCTTCTGACCTTCTCCTCGAGTAAGCGATTGACCATTTTCTGCTGCTCGAGCCGGTCGTGCAAGCGCCGGCAGAGTTCGGCGGGATCGTACGGTTTCTGCAGGTAATCATCGACCCCCAACCTGAGTGCTTCTATCGCAGAGTCGAGGTCCCCGTAGCCGGTAAGAATGAAGATGACCCCGTCCTCATCGTTTTTCTTGATTCGTTTGACCACCTCGATGCCGTCGGTCCCGTCGAGAACGAGATCGATGATATATCCGTCAAACCTTTCTTTTACCATCACACGGACCGCCTCGTCGGCTGTTTCCGCCGTAATGACGGAAAATCCGGACCTGTCCAGCTCTTTCCCCAATCCGGAGAGGACAAACCGGTCGTCATCTAATAGAAGTATTTTCTGTTTTCCCATAGTTTCCCTCACAAGAGTTGATTAGTGGTAATGTTATTATAAACCGGGCGCCGCCGGTTTCTCGATTTGCTGCCGTTATCGTACCGTTATGGTTTCGGATGATTTCCCGGGCTATGGAAAGCCCCATTCCCAGTCCGCTCTCCGATTTTGCGGAGTAAAAGAGGTCGAACAGATGCTCAAGGGCTTCCTCGTCTATACCGGGGCCGTCGTCATCGATGATAATAAGGACATCTGTATTGTTATATTCGGTCGTTATTGTAATCGTCCCGGCATACCCGTCTCCGGTTTTCATTCCCGCACCGGCTATAGCCTCGATTGCGTTGTTAAACAGATTGAGAAACAGGTGACTCAAGAGTGGGGGAGAGCCGATTATGTCGGGAAGCTCTTCGTGTAACCGGAAGACAACTTTTATTTTGTTCTGCCTGAGTGCACTCTGGAGAAGGACTGTCATACTGCGAACAATATGGTTGATATTGAGATACTTTTTTTTCGAGCCCAACGGTTGATTAAGTTGAAGAAGCCTCTTAACGGTGTCCCGAATAATCGAAAATGCCTCGTGGACAAGATCGATGTTCTCTTTTAGTCCTGCATCTTCGTTGTGGGTTTTTTCCATATAGCGAAGAAGAGCGAGGACCCCCTGCAGTGGAGAGTTGATCTGATGGGCGATGTAGGAGGCGAGCCTGCCCGTTGCGGCAAGCTTCTCGGCTTCCATCATCCGTTCAGTAAGTTCTTTTTCTTTTATCCGGAGGCGAAGCCGGTCGATACACTGCATAATCCGAAAGACGACACCCCGGGGTGTTGTTTCTTTAAGAATAAAATCGTCGGCATCGGCGCGGATCGCATCGATCGCTGCATCCAGTCTCCCATAAGCAGTGATAATGACCACCATGATGCCGGGGTTTGTCTCTTTGATTTTCCGGGTCAGCTCGAGTCCGTCCATTCCTACTTTAAGAATAAGGTCGGTCATGACACAGTGGACCGGGCGGTCCTCGAGAACGGAAAGCGCTTCATTGCCGTTGGTCACAGGTAGAACCTCGAATCCCTCTTTTCTAAGCATATGAGCCATTGTTTTGAGAAAAACCGGCTCGTCATCTACCAATAAAAGTGATACTGTTTCCATATCTTACCCGTCCAGCGACAGCAGATAGCTGCGCAGGTTTATGTTTTTGTTTTTTAGTCCCAGTTTCTTTCTGACGTTTTCCCGGTGTACTTCCACCGTTCGGACCGCCATATGGTGCAAGGCCGCGATTTCTTTTGTAGACAGTCCGTTCCGGACCGCTACTGCCACCGAGACTTCTCTCGGCGTAAGGCAGGAGAACCTGAGGGCCAGTTTGTAGGGAAAGGAGTCGAGCATCGAGGAAAGCCGCTTCTCAATCTTTTCGAGATAATAAGATTGTTCGTCGGTCGGGTTGGTCTCTTTCAATTTTTCCACGAGCGGGACGATCTCACGTCTGATGGCGGTAAACGCTGCTTCGGTGTTTTTGTTTTTCTCCTCATCAACGGTATTCATCAATATTTTGAGGTTTTGGTTTGTTTCATGCACTTCCCGGGCGCATTGTTCTATCAGTTGTTTTTGCTTCCTGTATAGTTTTAACGCTTCCAGACGGACGTTCTCCATTTTTTCTCTTTTTTTTCGCTTAACGGCACGGGATATCCGGTTGATCAATTCCGCCGGTTCACACGGTTTTTCGATATAATCGTCAACGTTTAGGTGCAAAGACGCTACCGCGCTTTCCACATCGGCATACCCGGTAAGTACGACGGAAGTAATGTCGGGCCTGCTTGTTTTCGCTTCCCGGATAATGTCAAGACCGTTAAAGTCGGGTAATATAAGGTCGACAATCAACACCTCAAACGGCATTATTGCGAGGGCCTGTAACGCTTCTTCAGCGGTTGCCGCTTTCTCTACGGTATACCCCGCGTCCCGGAGATGGGGCGAAAACGAGTCGAGAATTAACCGTTCATCATCTACAAAAAGTACACGTTCGGCTGACACAGGCACATGACCTCTCACTTGGTTCTACTATGAGTATCGGTAAAATAAATTAAAAAATAACTAATATAATGAAAATCTCCACAACGATACCATTTTCAGTTGCATTTTGGCAAGCACATACTACTGCGTAGTTTTTACGTAAATAATCTACGTAGTTAGTTTTCGTCCGTAGCGCCGTAGAGCCTTCGGTCGATGAGATAGTCGCTTTTCGGCTGTTCTCTGTTCTGGAGTTTTATTTTTCGTTTGAGGTTGGCTGCGATCTCGCTCAGTTTTCCGGGGTGGGGAGCGCTTGCAAAGTTGTCCTGGGTGATGACGGCAAGACTCAACGCGACCAGCGGCGTGTCCACTTCCTTTCCCTGTCTGTTGAACGCGCGGTAGTGTCCTTTTTCCTGCTGTTCCGGGGTAAAATAGGAGAGTTTCTCCTGGTCGAACTCCCTGCAGATCGATTCAAAGGTTTGTTCCGGGATCGTGTTCTCCGATATGATGATGAAATCATCACCGCCGATGTGTCCGAAACGGGAACCGGGGAATTGACCGGTCAGATGCCGCTGGATTATGGTAGTGGTCAGCTTGATCATCTCATCACCTGCAGAAAACCCGAATGTGTCATTGAACTCTTTGAAGTAATTGAGATCTCCGTAGACGACCAGAAATTCGGGCTTTACCAAAAACTCTTCGAGCCACACCCCGATAATGACATTTCCCGGAAGCTGGGTAAGAGGATTGGCGAACGACGCTATCTTGATCTCGGTATCGAACACTTTGGAGAGAAGCTGTTTGATGGTTATTGTCCCGACAAGGTGCCCCTCCTTATCGATAATGACGACCGGATTGTACAGCTGCTCCCTTTCCCTGCCCATTGCTAATTTGCCCACCGAGCGCAGGTCCATCTGCTCATCCACCATGAGCATTTCCGGAAGCGTGAGCTGTTCTACATGCTTACGTTCAAAGAATGCATATCCGTATCTTCCGCCTGTTGCGGAATAAAATCCCTGTCGGGTAATGAGACCGGCCGGTTTTTCCCGGTCGATGAGTACGAGATGGTCCATGGAGTTGTTTCTGCGGAAATCGTGGTCCAATTCGCCGCAGGTTTTAGAACCCAGTTCTATGGTAGGGGGCCGGGTAACCAGTTTGGCTATAGAGATGTCCACGGCAAACCTGGTGTGGTTGTACTCTTCGATGAGGGTATGAAGCAGGTTTCTGCCTTTCTCATCGAGAATGGGCGGTTCCGGCTTTGGCCTGCTGAAGAGAAATCCTTGGGCGAACCGTGCCCCCAATCGGAATACTGTTTTCAGTTCTTCATATTTTTCGATTCCTTCAGCAATAAGAGAGGTTTCTACTCCGGAGGCAAACGTGGAAATTGCATTGAGCAGTTTCTGTTTGTAGGAATGAATGTGGATGCTGTTGATTATCCCCATATCCAGTTTGAGAAAATGAGGGGTCATCGCAACCAGGGTGATGAGACCGCTGTGCCCGGCTCCGAAATCATCGAGTGC
>CAZKZZ010000131.1:4579-6199 GCA_964557375.1 uncultured Spirochaetales bacterium
ACGGTGAACATGTCGAATTGCTGTGCCACGGAAACCAGCGCGCGGGTCAGCACCTGATTGTCGGGGTTGGCATGAATGCCGCGGATGAACTGCCCGTCGATCTTCAGGATGTCGAAGTAGAAATCCCGCAGGTAGCGGAATGATGTCTGCCCGGCCCCGAAATCATCGAGTGCGACACGGAACCCTTCTCCCACATAATGACGAATCTGTTCTTCAAAAAGAGTATAATCATCAACGATCGTACCCTTTTGTGCGTGTAAGCACCTCGTATCCGAATATCTCCCCGCTGAAAAGATCGACGATCGGCTGGAAATAGGGAACAACGGCCCTATTTTCTATGATAGTCTTTATATGGTCGAACTCGGATACCGGCCGCTCCGGTTCGGTCTTCTCTCTTACTATATTCTGAGGCTTGTTTGTGAGAAAGGGCATCATGTTACCAGGCATAATGGTGCTCCAATGTATACCATCCATGGAGATTTTTCATGTGATTTTTGTTAAACAATTGTTGTAATTCTGTTAAAACGCAATTCCGACGCTCACCCCGGTAATGAGCATGCCGAACACAGCGTTGGTTGAAAAGCTCGAACTCCTGTTCCCATACAGAGCGGAAATTGTTCCGGGCAGCAGCACTGCGTAGCGGATAAATGGCTCGAGGATAAGGGCAGATTTTTTCGAGCCGGCAAGAAACTTCCATCCGATTTCCGCCGAAGCGGTGGGGATAGCGGAGAGAGACTCGAGTCGATCATCGGCTTTGTACCCGGTCCCGGTTATTATAAACCCGCCGGCACGAATTCCTAAGAAAAGCCCCCGTGTCGAGTTGTAGAACGGATAGAAACGGACAGCCCCTTCGAGGGCTGCAATATGAAGGCTCCCCCCGACGTCGAATTGGGAGAGCGGGGCGAACGCCCACACACCGGCGCCGCTGAGTCCTAAAAAGGGGGTAATCGCCCGCTCGTACCCGAAGCCTAATCCGAAGCCTCCGTTTGAAATGCCTAACAGGGGAGAGAGGGCATCAATATAGAGTCCGTTTTTAAGCGAATGAAACCGGTCGGTGCGCTCGGGCGCGGCCCGGCTCCCGTCCGCATATGTTTCAGTTTGGAAAAAGATAAGAAGAGAAAAGCATACCACAGCGGAGAAAAAGTGTGACTTCACAAAATACAATATATAATGGATAATCGGTCGCAGTGCAAGTAAAGCGGATGCTGCGGTCAGTAAGACTCCTTCCTCTCCTGGTTTTGGCAGCTGTGACTGGGGGCTGCAGCCTCGGCTATTATACCGATTTACCTGATGCAAACGCGGACAACCCCAGGGAGCATCTCGACCTCATCGTGAGGCACCACGAGCTCAGGGAGGCGCAGCGGGCGGGACAGGCCGATAAGCATGGAGATTATTTCTCTGCAGACAATGTACAGGGTATCATCCAGGATGAAGACGATACTCTTTATATTACCTTTTTCGGCAGCGACGGCCCCTACGACCTCTTCGATGATACCCTGTATGTTTTGGAACCGGTCCCCTTTGACGGTATCTCCGATGGTGAGAAAGTTCATGCAGCGTTTCTCTCCCATTACCTTTTAATCCGGACTGACGTAACGGATGCTGTTGATGACTTCCTCG
>CAZKZZ010000131.1:6299-8596 GCA_964557375.1 uncultured Spirochaetales bacterium
GGAGAGTTCGTTCATGTAGGGGAGTATCACCACATCGGCCCCGGCCCGAGTGCGGTACGGGCCGCTTTAGGCCTCGGGATAAGTGATCATTTTATTTCGGCCTACGCTGCTTCGGTCGAAGCGGGACTGTATTGAAGACACCCCTCCTTTACTCGAAGGTGAAAACTCTGTCGAGTTCGATTGTAAGCCCTTCGAGAACGGTGCAGGGAACGGTATCTTCTTTCAGGTAGATTACGGGGTCTTCCGGGTAATGTCCCGAATCATCGAGCAGGTACACATGGACAAACGCATTTCCCGGATCGACGATCCAGTATTCCTGTACACCGTGCCGCCCGTAGAGCTCGAACTTGACCGCCATGTCCTTGCGGGAGGTATAGGGGCTCAATATCTCGACGAGCCATTCCGGGGCACCGGTACATCCTTTTTCGGTAAGCTTGGTCTTATCGCAGATGACCGAAATGTCCGGCTGGACCACAGTTGCAACATCGTCCTCATCCTGTCCCGGGGTATCGGGCAGGAGCACGTCGAACGGAGCGTGATACATTGTGCATTTGTGACCTTTTAAAAATTGCATGATTTGCAATTCAAGCTGTACCGAAATCGATTGATGATATCTTCCTGGTGCGGGGCTCATGTTCCAGGCGACCCCGTCGATGAGCTCCCACCGCTCCTCTTCCGGCCACTTCCTGTAATCACCGTAGGTGTAGCGGCGGTCCAATTTTCGTGCAGGTTCTCCCATCTTCTTCATATCCTCCTAAGTATAATAGATTTTTTAATGAGTAGGAATATTTGGTGCTGAATTCTTACGTTTTTCCCCCACTCATCAATATATAACCGGCACAAACCTCCTGCTGATTCTCCTCCTCCAGCCGGTCTCCCCCAAAGGCGCGTAACCGTCATCTTGACCTCTGCTGTTGACCTAAGCTATACTTTTCCATCTGTACTCACACTTCAACCTACAATTAAAGAGGATTATGTTTTGAATATCGTCGTATGTATAAAGCAGGTACCTGATACGACAAATGTTCGTATCAATCCCGAAACAAACACCCTAATTCGGGAAGGGGTCGAATCAATCGTCAACCCGTTCGATATGTATGCCATAGAAGAGGCGCTGCGTATTAAGGAAAACCACGGGGGGAAGGTCACCGTGATGTCCATGGGCCCGCCGCAGGTCGAAGCCGCCCTGCGGGAGGCGGTAAGCCTCGGCGCGGACCGGGCCATCCTCCTCTCCGACCGCGCTTTTGCCGGTGCGGACACCCTGGCCACATCCCTCACCCTTGCAGCCGGAGTAAGAAAAATCCGACAGGAGGAAGAGCCTGTCGATATCGTGTTCATGGGAAAACAGGCCATAGACGGAGATACCGGACAGGTCGGACCGGGAGTTGCCGAACATTTAGGCATCCCCCACATTACAGACATCAGAAAAATCGAAGACATCTCGGCCGGGGATGATGAAACCGTTATCACCCTAGAGCGGCTTCTCGAAGACGGATATGTGCGGCTCAAGACCCGCTGTCCGGTGGTCCTCACTGTCGTAAAAGAGATAAACGAACCGCGGCTGCCCTCCCTGCGCGGGAAGATGAACGCGAAAAAAGCGGAAATTACGGTATGGTCTGCGGAGGATGTGGAGGTGGACCCGAAGGTCATCGGGCTTAACGGATCTCCCACCCAGGTCATTAAGATTTTTTCCCCGCCCAAACCCCAAGGAGGCAAGAAGTTCGAAGGGGAGGTGCCGGATATGGTCTCCGCCCTAATAACCGAGCTCAAAGAGAGCGGTATGAGTTTTGCCGGGGAGGATGAATAATGAGCGGTATTCAAATAATAGAACATAAATGTGTAGGCTGCGGCAAGTGCATCAAGGTGTGTCCCTACGATGCAATTGATTTGGTCGATAAACTGGCCGTTATAAACGAGAATTGTACGATCTGCGGAGCGTGTGTAGAGTCGTGTCCGTTTGACGCCATTGTACTGGAAAAAGAGGTGACCGGAGGGCAGGATGTCACCGCCTATTCCGGTATTGCCGTCTACGTCGAACACCGGCACGGAAAGATGGCCTCGGTCGTCCCCGAAATTATAAATGCCGCGTATAAGCTCAAAGAGAGCCTGGACAGACCGGTGAGTGCCGTGCTCGTAGGGAGCAAAGTCGATGGCATCGCAAAAGAGGTGCTGGAATACGGCGTGGATGCGGTCTGGGTGGTGGATGACCCCTCCATCGGCGAATACAACGAAGACGTTCAGGCCGAACTGGTTGCCAAGATCCTCGACGATAAGAAACCGGAAATCTTTTTAGGCGG
>CAZKZZ010000131.1:8696-10412 GCA_964557375.1 uncultured Spirochaetales bacterium
ATCGACCTGCCGGTGCCCAAACCGTTTATCGAAGTACTCGACTTTGTCGAAGAGAAGAGCGAAGGAGTAAACTTAGCTGAAGCCGATATCATCGTCTCGGCCGGACGGGGAATAAAAGACCCCAAGAATGTCGCACTTATCGAGCGGCTCGCAAAAGCGGTGGGCGGTGCAGTGGGCGCTTCCCGGGCGGTCGTGGATGCAGGGTGGGTGCCCTATTCACATCAGGTAGGACAGACCGGGAAGACGGTCAATCCGGTGGTCTACATCGCCTGCGGTATCTCCGGCGCTATTCAGCATCTTGCCGGCATGAAGAGCTCAGATGTCATCATTGCCATCAACAGCGACCCGAATGCCCCGATTTTTGACGTTGCAGATTACGGAATTGTTGGAGATCTCTTCGAGGTCATCCCCGAGATGATCAAGCAGATTTCCGGGAAATAGGGTGGAATGCAGCGCGGAAGGTAGAGCGGCCGTCTCTTTACACCCCGACTAGCTCCCGTTTTTTCTCTAAAAGCCGCATCACGTGCCGTTTCTCTTCTTCTATGATCTCTCCCGCGGCCTTTTTCGTTTTTTGGGGGGTAACATTCTGCACTTCGTAGAAGAAGAGAAGGGTATCTTTTTCGAACCCGATGGCCACATCAATGGCATCTTTTACAGTGTCGGTCTTTTTCGCTAACGCAATGGCTTTATCTTCACCAATGAAAAACCGCGATTCGGTAGTGGCCTGAATATACTCGCTCAACTGTTCGAGCTCTTCTCCGCTGATGTTGAGGTCAGTCACCTCTTTGCTCAAGCTTTCGAAGAAGGCGTAATGACGCTGTTCTTCGCCCGCGAGATAGTCGAACAACTCTTTTAACTGTGGATTATCGGTACCGTCTGCTACCGTTTTATAATAGGCGTATCCGCTCTTTTCTATTTCCATGGCCATTGAAAACACTTCTTCTGCTGAGAATACAACACTCATTGCTCCTGATTCTCCTTTCTTTTTTTTTGGTTGGAGGGGGCCCGTACTATGCCGGACCGTCCGTTTTCAAGTGTAAATGAAAATAGTAACTTTTGGCAATAAAAAGGTAAAATATTCCAAAGAAAACTAAAAATCTACAATATCTGAGCTAAAAGCGGGGTGTATATTACGAGTAGATCGCTTTGGATACATCGAATAATATCAAGTGAAAAGGACACGGTCAATATATTAGTATGGGAAAGTTTATAGTTATTGGTAGCGGTGTTTCCGGCTCTACCGCCGGACTCGAACTGGCTGAGCGGGGACACCAGGTAGAGATGATCGAAAGGGACAGTATGTTCGGGGGCAAGATACTCGAATACTGTTGTAAGGCCACGGACAGCTGCAGCAGATGCGGCGTGTGTGTCGGACATACGCAGGTGTACAATTCTCTGATGCACGGCAATGTAACGGCAAAGTCCGGCATTACCATTGAATCTGCATCCAACGACGGAAAAAAAGTAACCCTGCAGTGCCGTCAAAAAAATCCCTCCATAGACTATAAAAAATGTAATGGATGCGATGCCTGTGTAGAAGCTTGTCCGGAAGGATGTATAATAAAATACCACCGGGGCGAGCTCGTTCAGTACGCAATCGACTACTCAAAGTGCAGGCTCCACCGCGGCGAGGCGTGTGATAAATGCATGGCGGCCTGCGCGCAGGGTGCCATTACCGGAAAGAGTGATTCAGCAGGGGTGACCTTTACAGCGGAC
>CAZKZZ010000132.1:0-9049 GCA_964557375.1 uncultured Spirochaetales bacterium
TATAGGAGTACAAATGAGATTTATGCAACAACTAATTATGTGTTTAGTCTTAACGGTTGGAACAGTCCTGTACGGCTGGGCCGGCGGATCGGTAGAAATAGAAGAATCGGGGCTGCGGAACATCAATGAAGTGTATTTCAACGCTCCGGGCACTCTCTACTTGACACAGGGTTCCCCACCCTCATTCAGGATGGAAGGCCCCGAGAAAGCGCTCGATAAAATTATCGTGGAGACCAAAGGGAATGCAATCACTATCAAGACAAAACCTATGTCAGTATTTACCATTGGAAAAAATATGGCATTCTATCTTACAGTACCCGAGCTCCGGGTGATAGCCGCCGGAAGTTCCGGTAATATTGAAGGGGGTACCGTAAAAAACCGTAAACTCGCTATTAGGGCCGGTTCCTCAGGTACTATCAGCATCGATGATGTTATTACTGATGCCTTGACTGTCAAGACCAGTTCCTCCGGAGATGTTTTGATAAAATCCTGCACAACTGAAGAGGCTGACTTGCGGTCATCGAGTTCAGGTTCGATCCGCATTGCCGGGAGTACCGAGAAGCTTTCCGTAAACTTGAGCAGCTCCGGCGACCTGAAAGCGGAAGAGTTCGTTGCTGAGACAGGGGAGATACGGGTATCGAGTTCGGGCCTGGCCGAGGTGTGGGTAACTGAAACGATTTCAGTTTATATATCCAGCAGTGGTGACGTTCTGCTGTGGGGTTCACCGCGAATGTCCGATATCAGAACAACGAGCTCCGGGAATTTTATTACGAAAGGAGACAAATAACCGGATATGCCGATCCGGTTTTATTGCTCTCGAACATGAAATCGTTGAGCGCTTTACTCGAATAGGCGGTAAAATCCCCAATAACGGCCATCTTCACATGATAATTACTGCATTTCTGCAGGATTTCTCCGGCCAATCCCGAGCTCAAGTCGAAGAACGATTCGTCGAACATCTCTTTCTGCAGTTCGAAGCTCACCGGTTTTATGGATATTGTATTGCATGGATTACCACCTCTGAGGTCAAAAATCAGTTGCTACTTCTCGAGGCGGTCTTTTATACTTCGTACTTCCTCCAGGATTTGGGCAAGTATGACATCTGAGCTCTTGGCTTGTGGTTCGGCCGTAGTAAGAGATTCGGACAATGGGCTAAGATCTTTTATTTTATTTCTCAGCTCCTCCTGCAACATCTCGTACTGCAGAAGGCCTGAGAGGGAGCCCTCATATCCGCTTGCGGATTGCGACTGTCCCGCAGTCTGAATCTGTATGGAGCCTATTCCCAAGGCCCTGTCGTAGACCGTACGGCGTAAGACAAAATCCGTAATTGCTCTGAAAGGAATATTATGTTGTCTTTTCGTCAAAATCCCTTTATGCACCGTTATCCTGTCACCGTATACTATATAACAGAGGTTCTTTACCCATACCCGGACCAGCGGATAGATGAAGAACCACACGAATGCCAGAATAATACCGGTAATAATCCATAAAACCCGTGGAGCATCGGATACCGGTCCGGTAATGTGTATTATAATGTGGGTTATTGCCGTTAAAACGGCTAGTACTGCGGACACCGTAAGGGTGACCCATGTGCACTTGGCATAATACTTCCGGTCCGGTTTCAAAGTGTTTTCCATTGTACTCACTTTATGTTTTCCTCCTGTTACTTGATGTGCGGTAAGACGTAATCTGGGACCATTATATCCATGTTCTGATAATTTAATTAATAGGGCCCGCAAAAAAAGCGCCATACAATTTGTTTTACGATTACCGCAATGTATGTAAATTCCTTGCCCATAATCAAAAACCGTTTTATACTTATGCACGCATATGAAACTGGTCGTTTTCATTCTTAACAAAGAAGAGCTGCTCGATGATGTATTGGCCGCCTATGTCGAAGCCGGAGTACCGGGGGCGACCGTATTGGATTCCGAAGGGATGGGAAGATACTTGACGTACGAGATGCCGCTATTTGCGGATTTTAAAGAGTACATGAAGGGGAACAAACCATATAACAAAACAATTTTGTCGGTTGTAAAAGAGGAATCGATTATTCCAAAGCTGAAAAAACTGCTTGACGGCATCACCGGTGGTCTTTCGTTACCGGGGACGGGAATTTTATTTACTGTTCCTGTGGATTTTGCAATAGGGATGATAGATGCTGATGATATCGACGAAAGCGTTGAGGAGGGCAAGAAGTGATTTCAATTGCTGATATGATGCATCCCGAATGCATTAAAATGGAACTAAAACAGAAGAAAAAGAAACGGGTAATTCGGGAGATGGTGGAATTATCGGCTGCTGCGAAGAAACTTGATGATATCGATTCACTGGTTAAAAAAATATTGGAGAGAGAGAACAGCGCCTCCACCGGGATAGGACATGGTATAGCCCTCCCGCATGTGTTTACCGATCATGTAAAAGAGACGATTATTGCTTTCGGAAGAAGCTCTTCCGGTATTGCTTTTGATGCTATAGATAACCGACCCGTGCAT
Organism: uncultured Spirochaetales bacterium; assembly: GCA_964557375.1. GTDB lineage: Bacteria > Spirochaetota > Spirochaetia > SPDA01 > CAZJBZ01 > CAZKZZ01. The sequence goes on from CAZKZZ010000132.1 coordinate 2,496, forward strand.
CTTATTTTTTTGATTATAGGTCCGAGCTCTTCTACCGGTGAACATTTGAAACTGTTAAGTAAACTCAGTAGATTGCTTACTGATAAACCGTTTAGAGAGAAGCTTTTGCACGTGGAAAATGCGGAAGAGGTGTTGAGCATGTTCAGAGAAGAGGAAGAAGAAGAGAAAGGGGTATAGTGATGACTTCTTCTACAAAGTGGACAATTGTTCGCATTGTCCTCACCACGCTGTATTTGTTTGGGGGATGGATATTGTTTACCGGCACTTTTGAACCCCGAACTCTCTACATCGGCGGCGGGTTCTCATTTCTCGTCGCAGTAGCAACGTTTAAAATCTTTATTGATGATGATGAAGCCGCACGGCGAAATCTACTACCGAGGGTCCATCTGTTTATCGTATATCTTTTCTTTCTCGTGTTTAAAGTGTATCTATCGAGCTTTAAGACCGCCTTCTCGGTAATTCTAAACGATTATTACCCGCGGGTGGTCCATTTTCGTACTCGATTGAATTCGGACCTTGCCCGCAGCATCCTTGCCGGCTCTATTACCCTTACTCCGGGGACCATTACTCTCGAACTTACTGAAGACCACCTCATTGTCCATTGGCTCCACGCTTCAACTACCCACAGCAGGTATGCGGGAACGATTGTAAAAGGCACGTTTGAAAAACTTTTAAGAAGGATATGGATATAGAATAATGGCCCCCTCGCTCCTCGAATACGTTAATTGGGGAATAGCATTCTTACTCGGGTCTTGTGTATTGGGAATCGTGAGAATAATAATCGGGCCGACGGCGGCAGACCGCCTTACCGCCTTGAATCTTGTCGGCTCGCAAGTCGTGGCCCTTCTTGTTCTTACCGCTATACGGACCGGGGCCCCGGTGTATCTGGATGTTGCTATGGTTTACGCGGTTTTCGGGTTTCTCGGTGTGCTCGCTCTCACCCGCTTTTTGTCCGGAAAGAACCCTCAGGAGGGAAAGAGATGAGTTGGGTATTCGGAGTGTTTTTTATCTTAGGGGCCTTTTTTTCCGTGATAGGACACATCGGTCTCCTTCGTGCCCCCGACGTATATACGAGATTGCAGACTTCTTCAATTTGCAGTACTACGGCAGTAGTCTCGGTGCTTATTGCGGCAATAGCTGCAACAGCCATCGGCCCCTTTACCGGAAAGATCATCGTAATAGCTGTGTTCTTTCTCGTTACCAATCCGGTGGCCACTCATATTATTGCTCGGTTTGCCTGGGAGAACGGTATAGTGCCGTGGAGGAAACTACAATGACAGGCTTCTTTTTAGAGGTGCTCCTGTTTGTCGTCGTAACTACCGGTCTGCTCTCTCTGCTCTACCGGGACCTCTTCGTCTCTGTTATTCTTCTCTCGGTGGTTAGTTTTCTCTCCGCTTTGCTTTTTTATGTAGCTCATGCTCCCGATGTCGCTATCACGGAAGCTGCCGTAGGGGCGGGAATTACCACGTTTATTTTCATATGGGCAGTTCGGGCTACTTCCGGCGGTTTTCAGTGGAGAGAGAAAGGAAATGAACTTATACGGAAAAAACCGAGATTGCTTTTTGCTTCTGTTGATATTGTACTGGTCTCGGCAGTGGGGGTTTTATTGTTTTTCTTTCTTCCTCCTCTCAGTGGGGGGCCGACACTGATTCGGGATTATCTCCTTACCCATGGACTAGAGGAAACGGGAGCTCCTAATCTTGTAAGTGCGGTTTATTTGGGATATCGAGCTATCGATACGTTCGGAGAAACGATCGTTTTATTGTGTGCGGTCTCCGGTTCGATATATTTTCTATCGAGAAATTAGCCGGTACGTAAAAATACGACCGGAGTAGAGTTGAGCATATGCGTACAAAAACAGATCTATTGGATGTTGCGTCACGAAAACTCGCCCCGTATGTGCTGCTTTTCGGATGTTACCTGATTAGCCACGGCCATCTTTCACCCGGCGGAGGATTTCAAGGAGGTGTGGTCCTCGCTTCCGGGCTTGTGCTTCCTGCTTTGGGCTGCAGACGAGAACGGTTGGATGACCTTTTCTCTAACGCCGCGCTCAATATTGCCGAAACGCTGGGGTTTGCCGCGTTTTTTCTGTTAGGCATTCTGGGGTTGGCTGCCACCGGATTTTTCCTTTCAGACCCCTTCCCTGAGACAATTAGTTTTAACGCCCTCTTTATTTTCCTGATGAATATTGTCATAGGAGTAAAAGTGGGTGCAGGTATCGGGCTGTTGTGCTTATTAATTATTCGAAACTCGGGAGATATGCTCCATGACTAAGATATTGATAATTCTCTTGTTTTGTATCGGCTTATGGGGCGTTCTTGCGGGGAGGTCGGTTGTTCGTAAGATAATCGGGCTGAGCCTGCTCAACAGTTCCGTTGTTATTCTTTTTATTTTAGGGGGCAGAGGAGACGGGACGGCAGCTCCGATATTAGTCGGACAGAATCTCGGTGTGATTGTCGACCCGATTCCACAAGCACTTATGCTTACCGCCATTGTGGTGGGTCTTTCGATCATTGCAGTGGCCCTTATTCTCGCGGTAAAGCTGTACCGAATGTGCGGGACCTTGGATATTAAGGAGATTGAAGAGAAAACTGATGAGTCTTCCCATTGATGCTCCGGTTCTTCTTCTCATGTTCTCCCCGCTTATTGCTTCTCTGATAAGTCTGATAGGAAAATTGTTTTCCCCCCGCTATTCTATCCTGCCCGCTTTCATCATTTGGATCGTCGGCTCCATAGCGGCCCTTATCGTCTCTGCGCGGGCTGTCTTGGACGGCGGATCGCTTCTCTACACACTCGGAGGATGGGCGGAGCCTTATGGTATCGTGCTCGAGGTCAATGGTATTACCTGGCTGGCTACTCTCATCGATGTTCTCATCGGATCTGCCGCGTGGCTGCAAACCCGTCGATACCGCCGTTTCGGGCCCCTTTTCTACTTTTTCTTTTTTATGACTTTTTTCTCGCTGCAGGGCGTGCTGTATACACGGGACCTGTTTAACCTCTTCGTCTGGTTCGAGGTCCTTTCCTTGAGCTCTTTTATGCTTATTACCTACGATCAAAAACGTAGTACCTATATAGCGGCTGTGCGGTATTTGCTGATAAGCACGGTAAGTGTTGTTTTTTTTCTCATCGGGGTGTGGATTATCTATACGGTCACCGGGGTTTTGTCGTTGCCGGAAATCGCTTCAGCCTTAAAAGAGGTATCATCCGGTTCGAACTACGGATTTGAGGTTATGAAACCCGCGATGGCTTTAATGAGTGCAGGAATTCTCACCCGAGCGGCAGTTGTCCCCTTTCATGCCTGGCTTCCCGAGGCGCACGCGGCCGCTCCGTATCCGGTTTCCGCACTACTTTCGGGGTTCGTAATCAAGGCCCCCATGTTGGCCCTCTGGCGTATCTATGATCACCTCCCCTTTCCGCAGAGCCGGCAACTGCTTATCTGGACCGGCTGCATATGCGGTCTTGTCGGCGTCATAGCCGCAATGGCACAGAAAGATGCAAAGAAACTGTTGGGATTTCATTCCGTTTCCCAGATGGGTTATATTGTCGCAGCCTTTGCTGTCGGCGGTATAGCAGGGAAAGCTGCTTCTCTTTTCTATATTATCGGCCATGCCCTGTTTAAAAGTCTTCTGTTCCTGACAGTCGGCAGGGTGACTGAGCGGATAGCGAACCGGAATGTATACGAGGTCCGGGGGATGGGGAGGTTTTTTCCTGTTTCAGCGGTACTCTTTGCTGTTGCGGCTTTCTCGATCTCCGGTGTCCCGCTTTTCGCCGGGTTTACCGCAAAACAGTTGGTCTCAAAAGTGCTTCATTATCACTCCGCCTATTGGATGTTGTTTGCTGCCGGTATCGGGACCGTCGCCTCTTTTTTTAAACTTGGTTGCATTTTCACCGGTGCACGCCCTCTCGGAGACAACGGAAGATTGGAGTGGCTTCCTTCCGATATTTCGTCTTCGAAAATATCTGCAGTATTTGCGGACGTAGGAACAACAGCTCTTGCCGGGGGATGTCTTTTGATGGGCATTGTCCCCGGCCGTATTCATGCTCTTTTTGTTCGTTTGATCGCCGGAAAACCGATCATCGAAGCTTTATCGACCATGAGTACTAGCGACATGAACTCATTAGTACACTGGTACACACTGCCGGCCTTGGTAAAAACGGCAGGCGTGGTTGCAGGAGGGTTCTTTATTTCTCTTTTTCTTCTCTCCGGCCCGGGAAAAACGATAGCGCATTTTATAAGGGCACGTATGCTCGGAATCAACGGCGCTTTACGATTGTTAACGGGGGGATTTATATTATTTCTTTTATTAGCTGTTCTGTGGAACTGAGTAACTCGGGATGAATACAGTCGTTACCTGGATAAACAGTCCTCATCTCTCTATTCTCGTATTGCTTATCGCTCCCCTCACAGCCGCCATAATCAGTTTATTCGGGAAAATTGTATCGAATAAGACAACGATGCTTATTGCCTTCATCGTTTGGTTTTCCGGGACAGCGTGGGCATTGTTCTCCTCTGCGGGCCCCCTATTTTATGGAGATCCACTTCGTTATACATTCGGAGGGTGGGCGGAACCTTATGGAATCGTGTTGGAACTCAACGGTACCGGTTGGGTTGCCGGTTTTACTCTTCTTGCTCTCGGGTCGGCCGTGTTCCTGCATACATGTACAAAGAACGATTATAGTCCTCTTTTCTTTTCCCTGATCTATCTTGTTTTTTTCTCTCTGCAGGGAATAACCTGCACCAGGGATTTATTCAATCTTTTTGTATGGTTTGAAATTCTTTCACTCTGTTCGTTCGTCTTGATCGGCTATGATTGCAATAAACAGTCATTGACTGCCGCTCTCCAGTATCTGTTTATTAGTTCGGTCAGTATTGTGTTTTTTCTTCTTGGAGTATGGGTTTTATACCAATACAGCGGTACACTTTCCCTGCAAACAATATCTCAAAGCCTTTCAAACGGTTCTCTCTCCGGCCGCCCGCTTCGGTTGGCTGTTGCCGCTATAAGTGCCGGTATTTTGACCCGGTCCGCTATTTTCCCGTTCCATTCATGGCTCCCCCCGGCGCACGCTGCAGCTCCGTATCCGGTTTCCGCTGTACTTTCCGGTTTTATCATTAAAGCGCCCGTCTTTGCACTTTGCCATTTTACCGAATACATCGCTCTAACAGATGGGTCAGACTTCATCATCTGGATTGGCGCAGCAAGTGCGTTGACCGGCGGGATCGGGGCCGTGTTACAGACAGATGCAAAACGAGTGCTGGGATACTCTTCCGTTGCCAATATGGGTTACATTATAGCCGCTTTCGGTATGGGGGGTGGTTTAGGCAAGACTGCCGTACTTTTCTTGATACTTGCTCATGCTTTTTCTAAGGGGCTTTTGTTTCTCATCGTAGGGGAGACGACACAGCGGGTGGGCAGTCGAGATATTAATACAGTCAGGGGGCTGGGGCGGCGTTATCCGTTACATACGGCCCTGTTCTTGATTGGAGCATTTAGTATTGTTGGGGTGCCTTTTTTCGCCGGATATGGGGCCAAAAAGCTTGTCTTTTACTCTCTTCTCGATCATTCGGCCGGAGTGCTTTTTCTCCTTGCGGGTATCGGTACAGCGGCCGCACTGTGGAGGATAGGGGTAATGTTTACCGGTAACCCGGCAGGAGGCCCCTCACAAAAGCCGTTCGCGACGGTAAAGCCTTTAAACCGGTTTTCTTCTGCACTTGGCTCCCTCCTCTTAGCCTCGGGATGTGTTCTGTTCGGAATCTTTCCCGCGCGTATTTCTCGATTATTGAATACCTTCGGAACGACCGGCCCGGCCCGGGATGCGGCCCTCGGTATGGAATGGTATACGCCTTCCGGAATTATCAAAAGTGTGGTTACTGTTGGGGCCGCGTGCTTGTTAGCTCTTCTTCTCTCTCGTCCATTCGGACGCAAAGCCGAGCTGCGGTTTGCGCTCCTTCGAGTCGGGATTACCGGTTCTCTGCGTCTGCTCGTTATCGGGATTTTGTTGTTTTTACTCTTCGCAGTTTTTCTCTAATTTTTGATAGAAGCAGTCGAGAACAGATTTATATATCCATCAACACACGTGCCCGCCACGTTCCGTCAGTCCCGTGCTCCAGTGAAAACTCGTGAAAGGTGACCGCTTTTAAATCGACACCATCACCATGTTTTTTAGAATCAATGGGCTCACCATACAGGTCCGCTTCGAGACGCCAGCTGTTACCGCTTTTCGTAATATCGATTGATTCGACTAAAAGGACCAGTCCTTCACTATCTTTGTAGAAGATAAACTCCCCCAAAAAATCGAAGAGGAGAATATCCAAATCTTCATCTTCTAATACTATTTTCTTCCGCATTAATGGTGCTACTGCATCGGTATGCTCGACGGTTGCCTCGGCTGCCGCCTCCCAGCAGGAGGTGAAAAGTTCCTGCGGGTCTTTGCCCTCAGCCGTAAACAGCAGGTCTGAGAAACTTTTCTCATCTATAAATTGGTACGGCATGCGCGGTTCTTTATCCCTTAATATTTCCAATGGGACGTAAACGCACGACCTTCTTACTCAAACC
>CAZKZZ010000132.1:9149-10409 GCA_964557375.1 uncultured Spirochaetales bacterium
CGAGCAGATAGGAGCCTGTCTCCATACTTCCGCCGACGATCACCGGTTGTCCTGTAGTCTGATACTCTTTTGGTAAGTCAGCCATTCCCGGGGGGAATGACCTGGTGGCCCCTTTACGGTGGACGATCACCTCTTTTTCCCGTCCGTCAATAAGATGTCTTTCGACCTTTGCGGTGTTGTGCGTCACATCATAGATTGTCTCGAGCCCGAGTTCCTCGGCTGATTTTCCGAACACTTTTGAGAACACCTCTCTCACCCTGTGGACGATCATCTGTCGGTTTGCGAATGCCATATTGACCGCGCACTTCATGGCGGAGAAATAATCCTGCCCCTCTTTTGACTGAAACGGTGCACAGGCGAGATTGCGGTCGGGAAGATCAATCCCGTATGGAGATCCTTTCCCTTTGACGAACTTCCTCACATAATCGGTTGCAATTTGGTGCCCGAATCCCCGGGAGCCGCAGTGAATCATAATGAGGACCTGATACGGCAGGGTAATCCCGAATTGATGAGCGTAGTCCTCGTGCATAATATCCTCGGGTGAAGCGACCTGGATTTCGAGGTAGTGGTTACCGGAGCCCAATGTTCCAACTTGATTGATTCCCCGCTCCAGAGCTTTCGTGCTGACACTTGTAGAATCGGCACCTTCCATATGCCCTTTCTCTTCGGTCCTGTTTACATCGTTTTCATCCGCATACCCGTTCTCGAGACACCAGTCGAGCCCGCGTTCTACGAGATTACGAAACTCCTGTTCATTCAGATGGAGACGGCCTTTTTTTCCCGTACCTGACGGCACGGCATTGTAGAGAGAGTCGACCAGATGCTCCAGATGGGGGCGTACCTCTTCTTCGGTAAGGGAAGTTCGAAGCAGCTTCATGCCGCAGTTGATGTCAAAACCGATACCTCCCGGCGAGATGACACCCTCTTCTACATCCAGTGCCGCAGTTCCGCCGATAGGGAAACCGTAGCCCCAATGTCCGTCCGGCATACACAGTGCATAGTTTTCTATACCGGGCAGACAGGCAACGTTGGTAAGCTGTTCGAATACCCCTTCTTCCATGTCGTTGAGAATGGTTTCTGTCCCGTATATTCTTGCCGGGACCCGCATGCCCTGCTTGAAATCCGGTAATATTTCCCAGAGAGTATCCGATATTCTTTGGACATAGTTCGGTATCATGAAAGGTCTCCGGTTATTTTCCTTTGCGCTGTTTTTCTACTAAAGTCCGCAGCTGCCGCTCCGCGCCCTCGAATGTATCGCGG
>CAZKZZ010000133.1:0-10303 GCA_964557375.1 uncultured Spirochaetales bacterium
ATCCATGATGTATATAATTCGGAAGTATTCGTGTATCGGCTTCTTTTTGCCTGATTAAAAAATATATTTGACACTAATGCATGCTCAGCTTAGGATAGAAAAGAGGATTCGCTTTATGAAGAAAAACTATGTGCTGTTCTTGTTCATCCTGTTTTTCGCCTGTTCCATCGGCACCGTAGGTGCAGCAGACGGGTTCAATCTTCCCGGCACCGCTCCTCCCGGAGAAGATAATGCACGGTTTGCAGTCGCACTTGATCCTTTTTATTTGGTGCAGGGGCTTTTAAACAACGGTTGGGGAATCGGATTACATCTCGAAGGGGCCCTCTTCCCCTATCTCAGTCTCAAACTCAACGCGGGCTACATGGGAATCAGTTACTACTATATTGATTTTTACGCTACGGTCATTACCGGCGGGGTGCGCGGTTATTTGTCCACCGCAGTAAACGGTCCTTTTCTGGGGGTAAGCGGCGGTGCAGCCCTGCTCGCATCGAATCTGTCCGATTCTACGTTGAAAGCATTCCCCTATATCAGAGTCGAAGGGGGATACAAACTCGCTTTCACCGGCGGGAAAGGTGCATTTATAGAACCGGCTATCGGATACGACTTTTTAGTCACCTCCGATCCTGCTTCCGGCACATCCGGCTCGAGTTTCACCGATACTGCCGGGTTGGGCGGGTTTTATTTTACGATACTCCTCGGTTGGTCGTTTTAGACGATAAAAAAGCCCCCGACCGTCCTGCGGCCGAGGGCAAATTCCTTAGGAGAGCTTCAAACGCTCTCAAACTTTTTTTATCATTCAGTCTGCTCTAATATTCGGTAAAATCACTTTCCTCTGATTCTACCTGTCCGTTATTATCGGCACTGGTTCCATTGCCGGAAGCAGGAGTTATCCCCGTTTCTTGTTTCCCTGTTTCCAGCTGCTTCGGCCGGCTGGTCCGGGTGAGGCGGTTTCCATTACCGTTATGGCCGTTGCCGCCCCGACCGTTGCCGTCCCGCAGGGAGAATTGGGCGATCATCGCCTGCAGCTGCTGGGCCTGAGAAGCAAGCTCTTCAGCGGAAGAGGCGCTCTCTTCGGCACTGGCGGTGTTGGACTGGGTCACTTCGTCTATCTGGTCCAGCCCCTCGGTAATCTGTTCGATCCCTTCTGACTGTTCCCGGCTGGCCTGGGTTATTTCATCGAGAAACTCCGCAACATCATTGACGTTCTTGACGATGCCGTTGAGCTGCTCGGAGGTTTTCTGTACCAGTTCGGTACCGAGCTGGATATTGGTGTTTGCCTCTTCCACCCGCTGGGAGGTCTCCTGCACCGATTCACCGCTTCGGTTGGCAAGGTTGCGGACTTCTTCGGCCACCACGGCGAACCCTTTTCCGTATTTACCGGCCCGGGCCGCCTCTACATTCGCATTAAGCGCTAAGAGGTTGATCTGGAAGGAGATATCATCAATGGTTTTTACGATCTTATTGATCTCTTCTGAAGATGCGGTAATCCCTTCCATTGCATCGATGAGCTGTTTCATCTGATCACTGCCCGCATTGGCACTGGAGCTTGCCTTCTTGGAGAGACTGTTCGCCTCTTCGGAGTTTTTGGTGTTCTGCTGAGACTGACTGTTAATCTCGTTTACTGAAGAAGTAATCTCTTCGAGACTGCTCGCCTGCTCGGTAGCACCCTGAGACAGGTTCTGACTGGCCTGCGAGACCTGATCGGACCCGGTGGAGACCTGGTCGACTGCATTGGTCACCTGAGAGAGCATATCATTGAGCGAGTCGGCCATCTGTGCGAAGGCTTTCCCCAAAGCATCCTGATCCGAGCTTACGTTGGTATCAACAGTAAGATTATTTGATGCAATCTCTTCGGCAATCGCTACCTTCTCTTTCTGATACTCGATAAGCCGGTCAAACGAACCGCCGATCATACCGAGCTCATCGTTGCGTCTGCTGATTCTTTCTACATTTTTACGGTTCATACCGGTCAAAGCAATATCACCGATTGCCAGCCGTTCAGCACCGGTAACAAGCGTGAGGATCGGCTTAGATATCGTCCGCGAGAAGAGCACTGCCGCAACTGCCGCCACAGCGATCATAGCAACAACGCTTATTACAATAAACATGACCAGGGCGCTTATCGGTTCTCTTACCTCCGTCTCATCGATTTCCGAGAGAATTGCCCATTCGGTATCGTAAACCGGTACCGGTGAATAGGCGGAGAGCACCGAACTGCCGGAGTAATCGGTAATGATCTCGGCATCTGTCGTTCCTTGAAGTGCCGCTCGGGAGGCTTTGGTATCTACCGAACCTGTTTCGGGGTTGGCAAACGATGCCGCTACGGAGTGGTTCTCCGGGTCGAGATACGAATCGGACCGCATCAATTTATCAGGACCTACGAGATAGCTCTCACCGCTCTCGCCCATGCCGCTCCGTTCACTCATGATCGCATTGATCTCTTCCAGGGGCATTTGCAGGGCCACGAACAGCTCCACCGAGCCCTCGCTTACCGCGGGTTCCGCTATAAAGGAGGCCGGTTTACCACCGGAGGGTTCATAGGGGCTGAAATCACCGAACCCGAAGCCTTTCGCGTCACGGGCTTCCCTCACTGCTTGGGCCAGGCTCGAATCGGAGTACGGTCCGTTTAAGATATTAGTACCGTAATCCTTTTCTTTGGCAACAGAATAGAATATCTCCCCTTCCGGATGGATTAGGAACAGGTCATAATAACCGTACTTCTCGATGTAATCGGTGTAGTAATCGTTGGTCCTGTCCGCAAGCTGAGGAACGATCGCCTCTTCGAGCTTTTTCTTGGTGACCATCACCCAGTGCATTCCCGTCACTTCTACCGGAGTGTACACCACCATTACCAGCTCTCCGGAACTGTCGGTAAACACGTCCGCGCCGGATTCTCCGTTCATCGCGGTTTCGATGTATGCCGGGGCGATATCAGTGAGATCATACCCGAAGACGTATTGACCGTCTCCCATCGTCTCCATATCACTACGGAAATAGTACCGTCCGCCGCGCTCTTCTACGAGATAGGTCTCTCCGGTCTCTCCCAATCCGGTCTTGTCCTGGACCAAGTGGTTCATTGCCGTGTGCACACGGCTGTCCGGAGTAACCTGGCCGGGGTTTATCCGGTTGTCGGCGAAGTACTCCTCTACCGCGTTCCTCTTGTTCGCGTGAATCCCCTGCAGCTCATTTAACGCACTCTGCCGCAGGGAGAGAACAGTATCGATCAACACATCGAGGTCTTCCTTGGTTTCCGCAAAATAGCTGTTGACCTGGTTCTCTTTGATGTCCCGTACCGCCTTGAGCTGCGCGAACTGAGTTTCCATCAGCGCGTTCGAAGACTGCGTAATCGAGAGTACGGTCACAACCCCGATCGACAGCAGTACAATGGCCAAACTCATAAGCAGGATTTTCCCGCCTATGCTCTTTAAAAATGAAATCTTATTTTGTTGCATAATTTTCCCTCTCCTCAGTTTTTTTATGCATAGTATCCAATTCTCTCTGCCCGAAGAGTTTGGAAATGTCGAGTAAAATCCTCACCTGCTGATCAACCATTCCAATTCCGGCTATAAATTGTTCCCGCCGTGAACCGCTTTCAAACTCCGGAGGAGGACTGATTTTACTTTCCGGAATCTCTTCGACTTCCGAAACCGTATCCACAATCAGACCGATATGTTTTCCATCAACCATCCCGATTATCATACACGTCCGGTTGTCATATTCCCGCTCTTCCATGTTGAAATTGAGACGTAAGTCTACAACCGGAATAACTTTTCCCCGTAAATTGATGACCCCTTTTATATAAGCGGGCATGTCGGGAACAGCTATAATCGGCTGCATCTCTTCTATTGCCTGGACCGTGGCAATGTTGACTCCGTACTCTTCTTCCCCAAGTTTGAAGAGAAGGTACTTATTTTCGCGGACCTGTTCATCAGTCTGTTCTTCGGTCTGTGCTGCTTCTTGAACTTCTGTATTCATGCATCTCTCCTCGCTACTGTTCTCCACGCCTATTTTCCGCGGTGAGTTGGCAGCTAAAGTTGAAATATTGAACAAAAAATACAAAATAGAGGAAAATTAATCTTTAGCGGATTTTATGAAGAACATGTAGCGGTTTACGCTACAAATTGTGATTTATAAGTTGTGGTTCATAAGCCGGCGCACGGCAAACGTGGTAAGTTCAATAGCTGATTTCAGCTTGAGTTTCTCTTTTATCCGGGTTTTATAGGTTTCGATCGTGCTCACACTCAAAGAAAGTTCCCCGGCTATCTGTTTCGTACTGTTTCCTTTTCCGATCTGCTCTAAAATCTCGAGCTCACGCTTGGAGAGTGTATCGAACAGATTCTGGTTTGCCTCTGCCGGGGATTTTCTACTGAGCTTGGAAATTAATTTCGAAGCAAGCTGTTCACACACGTACACCCTTCCCTCCAAAATCGCCTCGAGGGCCGTGATAATCGTTTCCGGGTCCTGGTGCTTGATTACATATCCCTGGGCCCCAGCTGCAAGGGCTTTCTCGGCATAAACAGCCTCATCATGGATCGAGAGGACTAAAATCGGGAACGAATATCCGCGGCCTCGAATATCCTCGATCAAATCGATACCGCTTCTGCCTTCTATGCTGATATCGATTATGGCGGCATCACAGGGGTCGTCCTCGATATGTGTTATCGCCTCCCCCGCTTTTCCGGTCTCGAAACAGACTTCGAAGTTGGTCCTGCTCTCGACGAGCCTTCTTACCCCCTGACGGACGATGGGATGGTCGTCTACGAGCATGATCTTAGTGGTGTGGGATTTTTTCTGTGTACCGGTCTCGAGAACAGACATAGTATCTCTCTTATGTAAACCTAATAATCCCACACCCCAAAGTAAAGTCCGGATGGTGATCAGTCTTTGGTCCCGAACTGGTCCATTGCTGCGAGCGCCTCACACCCGTACATAACGGACGGACCGCCGCCCATAAGAACTGCAACACCGATTGTCTCGGTGATCTCTTCCCGTTTTGCTCCTGCTTCTATTGCTCCGTGAACATGAAACGCGATACAGCCGTGACATCTGACCGTAATGGCGATACCGAGGGAGATCAGTTCCTTCGACTTGGTGCTAAGCGCCCCTTCGGCAACACCGCTTTTGTGTAGCTGCTGAAACGCCCCCATGGTGTCCGGGATCTCCTTTCCCAGTTTCCCCATAAGCTTCTGCAATTCTTCGAAATGTTGTGGATAATCAGTCATTTTTTCCTTCTCCTTGGTTAAAAGTTTGTTATTTGGGTTCCCTTTACATTAAGGTGTTCGAGCTTCCGGCTCTATTCCTCTCGCTCATTGTAATATCTGCGGCACTCGAGCTCTCTGCCCCGCACCACCCGTTTTCCTTGGAGAGGATCCCGCTTCCCTGTGACCACGGTACACTGGCCTTTGGAGCCGTCTCCCTCATAGTAGATAACCACCCAGTCCTTGGTTGCACCCTGTTTGTGGGCCTTCTCCGTATTGGAGAAGAGCACGGTAAAGTGCCAGCTGCCCCGGTCAGCCTCCATGATGGGAAGCCATGCCTCACCCTTCGGATTGAACCGCCGCGGGGCGATCCGCTTGAGTTCGTCACGGGAAGATTTCTCCCGATATTCGGCATCAATCGAGAGGAGTAATTCCACCGGAGGAACAGCTTCTCCCTTTCTCTTTTCCAGGCGGCTTATAGTCTGCTGCCGGGACCTGCTCAACTTGGATGCGAGTATCTCCTTTACCGCTTCGGCGCGCTTGGGACCGAATCCGTCAACCCGTTCGAGCCGCCCGTCAGCGGCCGCAAGCTCCAGCTCTTCTAAGGTGCGGATATTGAGCTGTTCGAATATATTCTCGGCGAGCTCTGCGCCAATTCCGGTGATATTGCTGAAAAGCTCCTGGGGGTGGAGCTCCGCCTGGAGCCTTTCCAACAGAGAGGACCTTCCGGTCTCGATTACCTCTTCGATGACACCGGCTATATTGTCTCCGATTCCGGAGATACCGGTAAGCCCTTCACGCCCCTCCGTATCGAAAATCTCGGTGGCCTGCTTATTCAGCCCCCGCACTAACTCCGCCCCTTTCCGATACGCACTTATCCGAAACTTGCTCTCCTCTTTAACCTCGAGAAGATCGGCGATGTGGTCGAGTACTGCTGCAATGTCCGCATTCGAACGCATGTTGTTCTCACCTATCTATCGGGCGTGGTAATCCCGGATCAGGGTTTCCGCGCCGGGGTTACTCCCCGGGGGGCGCGAAGCCGATTCGCCGACCCCTCCCCGGGCTCTCCTGCTTCAGGTATTCCTCCATCTTCTTGTATTCATCCTCCATATCCGGGGTAACCGAAGGTCCGGTCTCCTCGAGTACGGCGTTAAAATCTTCCATAGCAATCTGGTTCGCCTCCCGGTCCTTCCGCAGGGCGTGAAGGCCGGCCTTCCGGACCACATTTTCCAGGTCCGCACCGGTATACCGTTCAGTGGACCCCGCAATCGAGGCGATGTCCACGTCAGTCGAGAGCGGCATGTCCTTGGTGTGGATGCGGAGGATCTGCTCCCTGCCTTCCCGGTCAGGAACAGGAACGTAGACCAGCTCGTCGAACCTCCCCGGCCTCAGCAGTGCGGGGTCTAAGAGCATGGGCCGGTTGGTAGACCCGATGACCACTACCCCCTGCAGCTCTTCCAGACCGTCCATCTCGGCTAACAGCGAGTTGACCACCCGCTCGGTTACCGAAGCATCACCGATCCGTCCGCCCCGCACCGGAGCCAACGAGTCGATCTCATCGATTAAGATGACCGTCGGGCTTACCTGGCGTGCTTTAGTAAACAGCTTGGCAATCTGCTTTTCCGACTCTCCGTACCACTTGGAGAGCAGGTCCGACGATTTGGCGGCAATAAAGTTCGCCTCCGACTGCCGGGCCACCGCCTTGGCGATGAGGGTCTTGCCGGTCCCCGGCGGACCGTAAAAGAGAAACCCCTTCGCCGGTCTAATACCCACCCGGCGAAAAGATTCCGGATAGAGCAGAGGATATTCGATCCCTTCCTGCACCGCCTCCTTGACTTCAGGCAGTCCGCCGATGTCTTCCCAGCTCAAATCCGGCACCTGCACCATGATCTCCCGCATGGCGGAGGGCTGGATCCGCCGAAGCGCGTCCCCGAAATCGTTATGCGTAACCGAGAGGTTTTCCAGCACTTCGGGGGGGATCTCTTCTTCGTCCAGCTTGATCTTGGGCAGATTGCGCCTGAGGGCTTCGATGGCGGCTTCCCGGGTGAGGGCGGCAATATCGGAGCCTACGAACCCGTAGGTAAGAGAAGCGAGTTCTTCGAGATTTACATCATCGGCTAAGGGCATGCCTCTCGTGTGGATGGCAATCACCTCCCTCCGGCCGGTCTGGTCGGGGACCCCCATGGTGATCTCCCGGTCGAACCGGCCCGGTCTTCGAAGCGCTTCGTCTATATCATCCGGACGGTTGGTAGCGGCAATGACAATGAGGTTCTGCCTCGGCTCGATTCCGTCCATCAGAGTCAATAACTGAGAGACGACCCGCCGCTCGACCTCTCCGGCACCTTCCCGTTTGGGTGCTATGGAGTCGATCTCATCGATAAATATTATCGAAGGGGCTTCAGTCTGTGCTTCCGTAAAGATGTCCCGCAGCCGCTGTTCAGACTCACCGTAGTATTTGCCCATGATCTCCGGGCCCGCTATGGTGAAAAACTTGGCATCCGATTCGTTGGCAACGGCCCGAGCAAGGAGGGTCTTTCCCGTTCCCGGAGGACCGTGGAGCAGTACCCCTTTAGGCGGGTCGATCCCCAGCCGCTGGAACAGCTCGGGGTGCCGCAGGGGCAGTTCGATCATCTCCCGTACCTGTTCGATCGAGTTGCCCACCCCGCCGATGTCATCATAAGTCACGTCAATGCCGCGGGGCTCTTCCGGTTCGGCATACTGGGGGAGCAGATGGATCGAGGTATCTTTACCGATCTGCACGATCCCTCTCGGATTGGTGGATGTGACGATGAGCCTGATTTCATGAAGGCCGTACGCACGCTGACCAAAAAACATCCTGAAAAAGTCTTCCGGATACATTTCCTTGTCCGCGCCCCCGGAAGGCTGTCTGTAGACCGAGGTGGACACGGCATCACCGGCAACTACCGGCCGGTGCAGAAAAGTACGAAGCAGTGCCTCTCCCGGCCCGCTCAAAGTAACATTTTTTTGGGCCGGGGCCAGTGTCACCTTTTTGGCCGGTTTGACCTCCGCTTTGCGCACCTCGACCGTGTCTCCGATGCTCACATTCGCATTGGCCCGCTGCAGTCCGTCGAGCCGGATGATATCGAGAGACTCATCTTCCGGGGCAGGGCCTAAGGCAATAGCTGGGGTTGTCCGTTTTCCCAGAAGTTCTATGATCGAGCCTTCTTCGATACCGAGCTCGTCAAAAATCCTCCTGCTGACCCGTGTCACCCCTTTTCCCATATCGCTGTTTCGGGCCCCTGCAACCGGTAGGGTTATCTTTTTCTGCTCTCCGTCACTCATAGCTAGTTTCTCCTTGGTTTCTCCTTATGAATTTAATGTACTTCCGCTGATCCGGTGGGTAAATAATCCATACAGATTATTCCCGGCAAACTTCGGCATTAGTATCTTTTATATGGATAAGAATTATGAGCGAATTAGGCGAAAACAAACCGGTTGAGCCACCGGACCCCCTCGAACAGGAAAAGTTGTACGGGGGACTGGAATGGGAACTAAAAATTGCCAGGCTTCCCGGTCTTATCAGACGGTTCGGCCTCATTTTTTTAGCAGCTACCGTACTGCTCGGCAGCGGCATCGGGATTCCCATCTATCTTCTTGTTGTAAAACAAGAGAAGATAAACACTTTGAGAGAAGAGAAAGAAACCGTTGAGAACCGGTATACAGAGAGGGTAGAAGACCAGCGGCAGACAATTGAACGGTTTAGGACCCTCTACGAAGAGGGCATCATCGAGCTCGAAGAGAAAATCGAGCGGATCGCAACCAATTCTCCCCACCTTTTGACCGATACTCGGGAAATTCTTAATAAGTTCAGAAATGCCGCCGGTTCCACAGCAACGGCCGAGACAAATATAAGCGAGCTGCTCTATCTCGTATCCAACCATCCGGAAACAGTACAAGAGACAATCTACAGGCAGCTGATCGATGAGTTCGGGATCAATAATTTCAAACCAAAATACTTCTTCTTTCAGCATCCCCTTGCCCATAACGGACGGACCATCGTCACCTCCGAGTTCGGTCAGCGGATAATGGTTAAAGAGGTATACGGAAACAGGTCGACAAAAACAACATCGAACGGCAGCTACTATATTAAGGGATACGGTACCGGCTGGTACCTCAAGGAAATCGACGGAAAAGAGTTTTTAACAAAAACCATGTACCATTCGGCCTACGATTTGATAAACGATACCGACACATCGGTGTATGCCCGTCACGACGGACGGATCATAGCCGACTTCGAATCATACCGGACCTACGGAAGGACCATCTTCTACGAATACAGGCAGGGAGGAAAAGTATACCGGGAGCAGCTCTCCCACCTCGAAGACGGCCCCCGCATATTTTATAAGAACCAAAAGGTAGAGTCGGGAGATGTACTCGGTCATATCGGGAACACCGGAAATACTACCGGGCCCCATCTGCACTGGGCGGTGTGGAAACAAAATCCGGAAAAACCGGGTACCTGGACCGCCGTCGATGTGTTCTCCAATAAACTCATCAAATCAAGAAACATCGTATACCTCGACAAGATGAGATAATAGAAGAAAACGGTCAATAATTTGGTCATCCAAACTAATGCTTTTTTCCACAGCCCCGCTTACATTTAAATTGCGGAAAATAAATATGGATAGCATTATGAAAGAAAATCCAAAACAGCTTCTCGACTCATCGCTTCTCAATTTAGGCCACGAGCTTACGATTACGGTAAACTCGATGCTCGGCTTCGCGCAGCTGTTGAACATCGGACACAACAATCTGACCAGGGAACAGCAGGGATATCTGAAAGGGCTTACCGACGGAGGGAAACACCTCTTCGAGCTCTCATCCCTTATTTCCGATGTGATCAAACTGCAGTACGGCTCTCTCGATATCGATCTGCAGCCGGTAGATCTGTATCCGTTTCTTACCCGAATCTGCTCGGATAACTCCGGTCTTGCCTTCAAGCGGCGGATCGACTACCTCATCGACCTCGGACCGGGGCTCGGCACCATACAAGCGGATGAGAACCGGATGGGACGAGTTATAAAAAACCTCCTCCACAACACCATTATGTTCACCGAGCAGGACCATAGGGCCGGATTGGAATC
>CAZKZZ010000134.1:0-644 GCA_964557375.1 uncultured Spirochaetales bacterium
AGGCGCTGAATCGGGTATTGAGCAGCTCTTCGAGCTTTCCGATCCGCTCTTCCTCTTCATGCACGAAACATGAGAAGGCATCTCTTACAATATCCAGCTTCGTTTTCGACTCGACCCATTTGTAGTAATCTCTCGTCTCCTTCTCCCGCTCCAGCGCGGCTTCGAGGATCTTCCGGTCCGTCTCCTCTGCCTCCTTCGCTGTTTTGCTGCCGCTCTCGCCGGGTTTCTCCGGCTCATAATCCTCCCGGTAGAGATCGATGCAAGCGAGATTTCCCTCTTTCTGCATATCCTCGAGCCGCATCCGGTGATCGAGGGCCTCTTCCATGAACGCTTTCAACAGGGCCCTCACACCTTCACCCGCGGCGCGGCGGAGCTGCTCCCCGTAGTAGGAATAGGTGTCCTCCTCGATTTTTATTGCCCGCTCGAGTACGACATTCAACAGAAACGTTTTTATCGGTTTCGGCATAAAGATTACACCCCCACTAAAATATACTCATTCTATCTGCGCATGAGGAGACAAATTCGCAATTTGCGTGTGGGTTTATAATGATGGATACGAGGCGGGAGGCATTATCCTGGTTTTGGAAGAGCTCCCGCCCCAACTGTTCTTATTCGATGCGCAGAAGAGTAACGCTTGTTAGCGC
>CAZKZZ010000134.1:654-3403 GCA_964557375.1 uncultured Spirochaetales bacterium
ACGTTTTTATCGGTTTCGGCATAAAGATTACACCCCCACTAAAATATACTCATTACGGCTTCATAGCGGCGAGGGCCATTTCTGCCGCTTTGTAGGATGAGCGGACAAAGGGGGCCGAAGCTGCAGCGGTAAAACCTAAAGCACGCGCTTTCTCAGCGTACTGTTCAAAAATATCGGGGTGTACATATTCTACTACGGAGTGGTGCTGATCGGATGGAGCGAGGTACTGTCCAATCGTGAGCAGATCGCATCCGGCACTGCTGAGATCTTCGAGGACAGCCGTCACTTCTTCCTGCTTTTCTCCGAGCCCGAGCATGATACCCGATTTGGTGATTATATTCGGTTTGATTTTTTTAGCCTCTCGGAGAACAGTGAGAGACTGATCGTAATCGGCTAAAGGCCGCACGCTCGAATAGAGCGAAGGGACAGTCTCTACATTGTGATTGAGGACTTCCGCCCCGGAGCAGACCGCTTTTTCGAGGGCTGTTCGGGCTCCTTTGAAATCGGGTATGAGAAGCTCGATGAGAACACCAGGAGTTCTCTCCTTTACCGCCCGGGCCACAGCTGCAAAGTGGCCGGCCCCTCCGTCGGGAAGATCGTCCCTGGTAACCGAGGTGATTACTGCGTAGCGCAAACCGAGTGTTTCTACGGCCTCTGCGATGTGCCCCGGTTCTTCCGGGTCAACCGGTTCCGGCTCCCCTTTGGTAATGTTGCAGAAGGTACAGTTTCTCGTACACACACTTCCTAATATAAGAAAGGTAGCAGTTCGGCTGTCGAAACATTCCATCCTGTTCGGGCAGTTTGCTTCCCTGCAGACGGTGTGGAGATGATACCGGTCCATCAATTCCTGCACATAGTGTGCATTTTCACTGTCCCTCACCCGGACTTTGAGCCACGGAGGTCTGTTGCGGGCTGATTTAGGGTGTGATGACATACGGTTCTTCCTTCGGGGTGTAGCCGTATACACGGCAGAATGAACGGGCAACCCCATCGATTACTTTGTCCATCTCCTGCTGTTCTCCGGTAAGCATCTGCAGGGAAGTCACTCCCTTATCCCGGATACCGCAGGGGACGATCCATTTGAAGTGGTCGAGGTTGGTATTTACGTTGAATGCGAACCCGTGCATGGTTACCCCTTTCCTGATTGCTATACCGATTGCAGTTATCTTGGTATCTCCTACCCACACCCCGGTATGCTCGGTATCCCGGCCTGCAGTAATCCCGTACTCTTGGTCTAACAATTGAATAAATACCTCTTCGAGGTTACGGATAAATCGGCGGATATCTTTGTCGTGCCCGGCTAAATCGATAAACATGTATCCCACGATTTGTCCTGGGCCGTGATACGTAGCTTCCCCTCCCCGCTCGATTTCGCACACGGCAACTCCCATTTTAGCAAGAATGTCCGGGGAGAGGAGGACATCGGTGTCGCGGCCCCGCTTTCCGAGCGTTATGACCGGGGGATGTTCGAGGAGGAGTAAGGTGTCACCGATCTCATCCTGCTGCCGCTTTTCGAGGAGCTGTTTCTGCAGAGTGTACGCTCGTTCATAGTCGACGAGCCCTAACTTGTGAATTGCCAAATCCATACTGTAGTGTAAATGTACTCAATAAAATGGGCAATGGCTACCTCGGTTTGACACCGGGCCGGAACCATCATATAGTTTACTGTTTTTTTATTTTATGGAAGAATAAAATACAGTGCCGATCGTATTGATTATTACAGGTTTTGTCTTACTTATCGGAGGGTCTGAACTTCTCGTTCGGGGCGCTTCTACGCTTGCCCTGCGGCTCGGTCTGACACCGCTTGTAGTCGGTCTTACTGTCGTCGCAGTGGGAACGAGCAGCCCTGAACTGGCAGTCAGTGTCAAAGCATCCCTCGGCGGCAGCGGCGGGGTGGCAGTCGGTAATATCGTAGGCTCTAATATCTGCAACATCGGGCTCATTCTCGGGGTTGCGGCCCTCATCTTTCCGCTTTCGGTTGAACGTAAAGTAATCCGCAGAGAAATCCCCATACTCCTCGCAGCCTCAGGTCTTTTTATAGTGTTCGCTGCCAACAAAACGCTTAGCAGAATAGAGGGAATTATTTCGATTACAGCTGTAATCGGTTATATGGTCTTTCTTATAGTAGAGAGCCGCCGTGCCTCCCGGCAGGACAAGGAGTTTTCTGCTGCAGCACTTCCGGCATCCTCATTGCCGCTGTGGAGCTGCCTTCTGTTGATTGCGGCGGGGTTGACCGCATTGATATTCGGGTCCCGGTTCGTCGTAGAGGGGGCGGTGGTCATTGCCGGAAGGGTGGGCATGCCGGAGGCGGTAATCGGGCTTACCATTGTAGCAATCGGGACGAGCCTCCCCGAACTGGCCACATCAGCGGTGGCAGCGGCAAAACGGCAAGCCGATATTGCCGTGGGTAATGTCATAGGGTCTAACCTGTTCAACCTGCTTTTAATCGGCGGGACCGCCTCCGCTCTAAGACCGGTCAATACGGGGCAGCTCCATCCGGTCGATTTCGCAGTTATGATTGTTCTCTCTATTGTACTCCTGCCTTTTTTGAGGACGGGCTTCAAACTGAGCCGATGGGAAGGGACCGTTCTTGCAGTCGGCTATATCGCGTACATCGGATACCTGATATTTTCCGTTTGACCTTTACGCTCTTACATTGAAGCTTACACTATTTGTGTTTATAGTTACAAAAAAAGAATAATCTTCGCAATCAGGAGTAAGGGGTCCTTACATGATAAAAAGAGTAGCA
>CAZKZZ010000134.1:3503-10196 GCA_964557375.1 uncultured Spirochaetales bacterium
AGAATAATCTTCGCAATCAGGAGTAAGGGGTCCTTACATGATAAAAAGAGTAGCAGTACTTACAAGCGGCGGAGACTCATCGGGGATGAATCCCTGTATACGAAGCGTCGTTAGAAACGCCATATTCAACGGTTTGTCCGTGATGGGAATATACGACGGGTTTAAAGGTCTCATCGCCGATCAGATATTCGAAATGAACGAAGCCTCGGTAAGCGGTATTATCAATCGAGGGGGGACGATACTCTACACTTCGAGGTGTGAAGAGTTTAAAACGATTGAGGGAAGAACGCGGGCCCTCTCGAATCTACGGAAACACGGCATCGACGCTCTTATTATAATCGGCGGTGACGGTTCCTACAAAGGAGGCAACGCCTTAAATAAGGAGTTCGGTTTTCCCGTCATCGGTATTCCGGGAACTATCGATAACGATATACAGGGAACGGACTATACGATCGGCTACGATACTGCCGTTAATGTGGCCATGGAAGCAATTGACAAGATCCGCGATACCGCTACCTCTCACGGCAGATTGTTCTTAGTAGAAGTAATGGGCAGACACGCGGGTTATATTGCATTGGAAGTAGGGATAGCATCCGGCGCAGAGGAAATCCTCATCCCCGAGACCGTAACCAACTTTGACGAGATGCTCGAGAACCTCGAAAAAGGCAGGAAGAGAGGAAAACGATCGAGCATCATCGTGGTTGCCGAAGGCGAAGAGACCGGCGGCGCTTATACGATTGCGGAGAGAATTGAAGGGAAAACAGGGTACAGGATGCGAGTTGTCATCCTCGGACACATGCAGCGGGGGGGAGCTCCTACCGCCTATGAGCGTCTTATGGCTTCCCGGTTCGGCTACTACGCCGTGAATGCTTTACTCGATGAGAAGCACGGGACTGCTATTGGGATCAAGAACGGTGCCGTTTCCTATACGGACTTGGAGTATGCCACAACGAAACCGCTGCAGATCAATACGAATGATTTCGAACTTGCAAGAGCGCTTTCAATTTAGTTTTCTCACGGTAGGTAGGCTATAGACACTTTTATTATCCCATTAAAAAATGGTTTGATTTGCATTGTTTTCTACTGTCATATAAAATTAAAGTATAACCGCAAATAAGAGGAGGAGGTTTGCATGTTTAAATTTATCTTAGGAATAATAATCGGTATCGTTTCTCTTATTTTTATCGTACAGAACACTGAAACAGTGCAAATAACATTTATTGCGTGGAAATTGATGCTGCCCCGGGCAATTATGTTTCTCGCCCTTGTTTTTTTCGGCTTTATTATGGGGTGGATTTTTAGAAGTATAGGAGTACGAAAAAAAAGAATTAAAAGAGAGAACAGATAAGCAGTGCGATGAACTGCAGTAACCTATGCCTCTTTGCCGGCACTCTCCGCAGACCGTCTGATCAGTGCGATTACCTGCAGCAGTACAACCGGGAGGACTGCTCCTACTAATATGATACCCCACATATCTGTCGAGACTGTTGTTGTTTTTAATATAGTCTGCAGGAGCGGTGTGTAAACGGCCAAAAGCTGTAGACCAATAGTCAGAAAAAAAGCACCCCATAAAAACCTGTTCTTGAATATCGATATATCGAAGCCGAGGCCGTTCTCTTTTCTGGTATTGAATACGTGGAAAAGCTGCACGAGAGCGAGGGACATAAATGCGATAGTCCGGCTCTGCACACCCGAAAAGCCTCCCTGCAAGGCATAGAGATAGGCAAAGAGCGGGCCTGCGGTAATGAGCAGTCCCTGCAGCCCGATTTTGAGCTTGAATCTGTTGTTAAGTATTGACTCGTCCGGATTCCTAGGCGGCTCGGCCATAACATCCCGCTCTGAAGGCTCCCAGGCCAGAGAAAGAGCGGGGAAAACGTCGGTTACCAGATTGAGCCAGAGGATCTGAATGGCTATCAACGGCGGAGGGATACGCAGCAGTATGCTAATAAAGATAAACAGGATCTCACTCAAATTACACGAGAAAAGATAATGGATGAACTTCCGGATATTATCGAATATGACCCGGCCCTGTTTTACCGCTTCGATGATAGTCGTAAACCGGTCATCGAGGAGGACCATGTCCGCGGCCTCGCGGGCTACCGAGGTCCCCCGCTTTCCCATCGCAACACCGATATCGGCCTTCTTGAGGGCGGGAGCATCGTTGACCCCGTCACCGGTCATAGCGGTTACCTCTCCGTTCTGGTTGAGAGCGTCAACGATATCAAGTTTGTTCCGCGGGCTCACTCTGGCGAATACGGCTGTTTTACCTACTTCCTCTCGAAGTTCTTCCGGCCCCATACGGTCGAGTTCGGCCCCGGATACGACACCCCCTTCACCGCCGGTAATGCCGACACGCGAAGCGATCGCCCGTGCGGTGTCCTGCTGGTCGCCGGTTATCATGATGATCCTGATTCCCGCCCTGATTGCCTCTTCTATAGAAGTCTTTACATCACTGCGGGGCGGGTCTGCGATGCCGAAGAACCCTGAGAAAATCATCCCTTCCCGGATCTGGTCTTTTAGTTCTCCCGCTGCAGATGCGGTTTTCACTGCCAAAGCCAGTACCCGCAGGCCTTCCCGCGCCATGCTGTTGTTGATATCTAAAAGCTCCTCTTTTTTCTCTTCGCTCAAGGGGAGAAGCTTTTCCCCGGACTCCGGCATAACGAATCCGCACATCTTCATGACCACATCCGGTGCTCCTTTGAGGATTATACGGGTCTGCTCCCGGGGCAGCTTTGGGGAATAACACGAGACCGCCATATACTTTGTCTCCGAATCGAAAGGAAGCTCCTCTTCCCGCTCCCATCCCTCAGATTCGAGGGTTTTGCGGTCGAGCCCCGCTTTCATCGCAGCGGTCACAAGAGCACCTTCGGTAGGGTCCCCAATGAGGCTGTATTCACCATTCTGTTCAGAGACCACAGCATTACTGCAGAGCAGTCCGCCGATGAGCAGTTCCGAGAGGGCCGGTTCTGTGCCGGGTTCGACAGCGCGGTCCTCTGCGAAGAACTCTCCCTCCGGTTTGTACCCTGTCCCTGTAACTGAATAGTTTTTTTCGGGCAGACCGACAGTGAGGACAGTCATCTGGTTCTCAGTAATGGTCCCTGTCTTGTCCGTACAGATTACGGTCGTGGAGCCCAGCGTCTCCACAGCGGGAAGGCTTTTAACCAGGGCATTCTTTCTTGCCATCCGCTTCATGCCGATAGCCAAGGTGATCGTAGCCACTGCCGGAAGGCCCTCAGGTACTGCTGCAATGGCCAGGGCGATCCCGGTCTTGAGCATCTCGATTACAGGACGGCCGGTGAGAATCCCCACCACTGAAACCACTGCGGTCACTGCAAGGGTTATTCCGATAAGAGAGCGGCCGAGCTGGTCCAGTTTTATTTCTAAGGGGGTTTTCTCTTCGACCGTTTCCTGGAGAAGATCACTTATCTTCCCCATCTCGGTATTAGAGCCTGTCCCGATAACGACAGCGGTTCCGTTCCCGCGGGTGACGGATGTTCCCATGAATATCATGTTCTTCCGTTCTGCTAAGGGGACTCCTTCCGCCCGGATTATTTTCGTATTCTTAATGACCGATTCCGATTCTCCGGTAAGCATAGCTTCATTTGCATAGAGATTGTCCGCCTCGATTAATCTGGCATCGGCATTTATCTGGTCACCCTCTTCGATTATGAGAACATCACCGGGGACTACCAGCTCCGCCGGGACCTGCTGCAGGCTGCCGTTCCGGAGGACTTTAGCAGTTTTGGTTATCATCCGGCGCAGGGCGTTTACCGACTTCTCCGCTCTGAACTCGGTAATGAACCCGAACAGCGCGTTGATAAAAATAACAGCGATAACAGCAATCCCTTCTATCTCATCACCTAAGAAAAACGATATTCCCGCGGCGATAATCAATAAGAGGACGATGATATTCTTAAACTGTCGAAAGAAAATCTTCCACGGATAGATCTTTTTTTTATTGGTGAGGATGTTTTTCCCGTGGGCCTGCAGACGCTTTGCTGCCTCGTCTGCCGTGAGGCCGGAGGATGAATCGACTGAGAGTTCCCCGGTAATTTCTTCAGGTGACGATGCGTAAAAATCTTTTTCCAACAAAGCCTGCTCCTTATTTTAAATCAGCTGTACAGTAGGGACATTTAACTGCTTTTATCGGGATGGTAGAATAACAGCAGGGGCACTCTTTTGTAACGGGCGCTTTATCTTCTGCTTCCCGAACTCTCATGCGGTTGACATTTCTAACGACAATATAGACGACAAAAGCAAGAATCAAAAATCGTACGATCGTGTTCACGAACCTTCCATAATTTACAGTAACAGCGCCTGCTGCTGAGGCCTGTTCCAGGGAAAGGTAGGGTCCACCCGGGACTCCCTGTTTTAGAACGACAAACAGATCAGTAAAATCCACTTTGCCGATCAGAAGCCCAAGCGGCGGCATGATGATATCTACAACCAGCGATTGGACGATCGCACCGAAAGCCGTACCGATTATAATGCCGACCGCCATGTCGACCACACTGCCTCGCTTAATAAATTCTTTGAACTCTTTAAACATACCTGTGTCCTTTAAAATAAAGCATATTCTCTGTCGTGAAAAAATACAACAGGTTGTATTTTAATGAAGGTTTCCAGGAAAATAAGACTGATTCGTTTTAATCATGCACGGGATCAATGTAGCAGAAAGTAAAGTATGGATTTTTATATTATACTTTTAGCTTGTAAAGTATAATAAAAAATCAATCATCCCTTTGTCTCTTCCGATGCAGTGATAAATAACAGTCTGGAAAAGGCCTCATTGAAGCTGGGTGAACTCAACTCCTTTTCCAAATTGGTCCCCGACACGGGAACGTTCATTATAATGCACATTTTCAAGGAAGCGGTAGTATCCAGTAGAATAGAAGGCACCAGAACCAATATAGAGGAAGCACTCATAGAAAAACAGGACATCGATCCCGAAAGAAGGGATGATTGGCAGGAGGTTAATAATTACGTCGAGGCGATGAATACCGCCATTGAGGAGCTGAAAGAGCTCCCCCTGTCTTCACGACTTATCAGGAACGCCCATAAGATTCTTCTATCCAGTGTTAGGGGAGAGCAGAAAAATCCGGGAGAATTCAGACGATCCCAGAACTGGATAGGCGGGGCAAGTATTTCCGATGCGGTATTCATGCCACCGGTTCATGACGAGTTTCCTGTCAATTCAGCAGATCTGTGATGAGTTCGGGCAGCGGACACGCTTCTATGGATTTATGCAGAGGATATCGTTCGGCCCCCGGATATACTACGTATATTTTATCAAGCTTCAGATCTTCGAGCGCGACGTGCTGAGAGCGCGTTGTTTTTGGTGTTTCGGTAAACTTGCATTCCACACCGATGTTTTTTCCCCGATGGGTTGCAAAAAAGTCAAGCTCCGCTCCGCTGTAAGTTGACCAAAAGTAAGGAACAAGAGCGGGAATGTTGCGCGCTATTTGTTCCAGTGCAAAGCTCTCCCAAGAGGCGCCCAATTGAGGATGACCTAACAGGTCCTCCATGTCTCTGAGCCCCAGTAAATGATGGAGAAGACCGGTATCCGAAATATAAATTTTCGGCGATTTAACCTGACGCTTTTTAAGGTTTGCGTGCCATGGCTGTACCGGGCGGACCATGTAGGTTGCGGTCAGGATATCAATGTAGGAGCGGATGGTTTTATCGTTCATCCCCATGGATTTTGCGAGTTGGGAACTGTTCAAAAGTTGCCCATGGCTATGGGCCAACATGGTCCAGAACCTGCGAAGTGTTGTGGAAGGTATGTTAATTCCAAGCTGAGGAATGTCCCGCTGCAAAAAGGTCCTGACAAACCCTTCTCTCCATACGAGACTGTCTTCTTCCGTGTCCGCAAGATAGGAAGGGGGGAAACCTCCTCTGGCCCACAGCCTGCGATAATCTTCCCACCCCGTTTCCGAGATGTTGAAACCGTGCAGGTCGATAAACTCAATTCGTCCGGCTAGAGATTCGGAGGCTCTCTTTGAAAGGTCCGGTGAGACGCTGCCGAGGATAAGAAACCGGCCGTTTTTATCAGATTTGTCGGCAAGCACCCTAAGGACCGGAAACAGTTCGGGGCTCTGCTGGATCTCATCAATAATAATGAGACCGGGGATACCTGAAAGGTACTGCTCCGGATTTTGCAGTTTCGACTGATCGGCGGGAGATTCCAGATCAAGAAACTGAGATGGGAACTCTCGGGAAATTTCCCTGGCCAGGGTGGTTTTTCCGCATTGCCGGGGACCTAGTATAGCTGTTACTTTGGAACGCTTTATTGCTGTTATTATGTGGTTCTTATACTGGAGTCTGGGTATCATGATGTATTATATCATTGAAAATACGGAGTTGCAATACGAATATTCAATGTATAAGTTGATGACCTCATTTCAATTTTCCAGCGGATTCGTTCTGAAATGAGAACCCCTGTGTATCTATTGACCTCGTAGTCTTTTTATTATACCAACAAAGTACTGGAGGTTCTATGTCATTCAATTTAAAGGACGATATCAAGCCAATCTCATATATCAAGATGAATGCTGCTGATATGATGAAATATATTAACGATAAAAAGAGTTCCATTATTATTACGCAGCATGGTGAGGCAAAGGCTGTTCTTATTGATATTGAACCACTAAACCGAATGATAAATAATTGTAATAGTGATCGCTAAGTGCAAGG
>CAZKZZ010000135.1:0-10186 GCA_964557375.1 uncultured Spirochaetales bacterium
TATTGACATCTCGAAAATAGACCCATATATTTAAGATAGTTATCCCTAACTCTGGTGTGCGTCCTAAAAGGAAAACCCATCAATGAAAGTGTCGGACCGTAAGCAAGCCCGTCAGCTCGAGGCACCTTCCATTATGATCGTCGGCCTGCCCAATACCGGCAAAACCCAGGTGTTCAATAATCTCACCGGTGAGTACGGAGTCGTTGCAAACTACCCGTCGACGACGATCGAAATGCACTCCAGTTTGGCCGGAATCGGAAGTACTACCTATACTATAGTAGACACGCCCGGCTTCCACGGGCTCTACATCCATTCGGAAGAAGAGCTGGCCATCCGGGAGATGATCGTAGAAAGCAGGCCGAAGCTTCTTATCCAGTGTATCGATGCAAACCGGCTCAAACAGTCGCTCTACCTGACCGCCGATCTTATGGAACTCGGCATCCCCATGGTCATATCCTTGAATGCTATTGATGAAACGACCCGGAAAGGGGTCAAGATCGATGTACGTACGCTGAGCACGCTGCTCGGCATACCGGTCGTCGAAACCGTAGCAACAGAGGGACGTGGTACCGCGGATTTAAAAAAAGCCGTTGAACAGGCTACTACGGGCAAAAACCCGGTCAGGTATCACAAACCGATCGAAGAAAAGATAGCCTCAGTCGAAAAGTATTTATCGGATTCGGTACCCTTCAAACGGAAAGCGGCCCTTCTCCTTATCCAGCACGACCCGTACATCTATCAAGATGATGCGTGGATCCCTCCGAGTATAGACCGGGATGAACTGCGCGCCCTCACCCTTGATCTGCGGAGTACCTTTCACGGCAATATCTCGAAAGCAGTCAATCAAAAACGGAACCAATGGGTGGATTGGATAGTTAATGAAGTTGTGCAGAGGCCCGGCTTAAAAATTGAAAAGGTTGCCGAAGCACTTGCTGCGATTTCTCGAAAACCGATAACCGGTATACCGATTCTCGTCGGGGTCCTGATCTTAGGGTATCTGCTGGTCGTCCACGTTGCGGGTGCTCTTGAGGCTGGACTTACCATGATTATGTCCGACCCCCTTACCGGATTGGTGGACAGGGCCTTGCCCCCGGGATTTTTAGAGAATTTTCTCATTGGGCAGTACGGGGTGCTTACGCTCGGCATTTTTACGGCGATCGGGACTGTACTGCCGGTACTCTCGGTCTTCTTCCTTCTGTTCGGTTTGATGGAGGATGTGGGCTATCTTCCCAACCTCGCAATACTGGTCAAACGGGTCCTCAACAAGATCGGCCTCTCCGGTAAGTCCATTATGCCTCTCGTTCTCGGGTTCGGCTGTAAGACCATGGCCACACTCACTGCCCGAAGCATCCCGTCCCGAAAAGAGAAATTGATCGCCATTTATCTTATCGCGTTTGCCATTCCCTGCTCCGCGCAGCTGGGGCTCAACATGGCGATTCTCGGAAAGGCTGGGATAAGTGCGTTTCTTATTACCATTCTGTTTCTCCTGCTCGTGGAGATCGGGGCCGGATCGATTCTCAACCGGCTTATCAAAAACGATCAACGGACCAATTTTATCCAGGAACTGCCCGATTTTAGGCTTCCCAATGTAAAAGCGCTTCTGAAAAAGACCTATTACCGGATGGTGTGGTTTTTAAAAGAGTCCCTTCTCATTTTCATTATCGCTGCTGTGGTCCTTTTCTTTCTCGATCTGTCGGGGGTGCTCGGGGCGATGAAGTATGTACTCCAGCCGGTTGTGGTAGGATGGCTCGGGCTTCCTATCGATATGGTGGACGCGCTTATTCTTACCATGGCAAGACACGAGGTAGGAGCAGGAATTATTCTCAACATGTCTGACGCGGGGATGCTCGATTTCACCCAAAGCATAATAGCCGTTGTTATTACTACGATGTTTATTCCCTGCATTGCCAATATCGTAGCGATGTTCAAGGAAATCGGCGCGAAGGCCGGTATCATCATGACCTTGTCAATCAATGTCTCTTCCTTTATCTTGGCAGGAGCGTTGCGGTATGTACTGGTATTATTCGGAGGTTAGATGAATGCCTGAAAACTCCTGGAAAGATGAACTGTTGGAATCGCTTTGGTATGTGTATGAGGCCAACCAGACTGCAACAGCTGAAGAGATAGAAAAACGGCGGGGGAAAACAGTCAATAGGGCCGGGCTGGAGGAACTGCACGAGGAAGGGATGATCGATATCGACCATTCCGGAAAAGAACCTGTTTACACTTTTACCGAAAAAGGTGAAGAGCACACCCGGCTGCTGATTCGGTCCCACCGGCTCGCGGAGCGTCTCATTTACGATATACTCGGAGGGGATTTCGAAACCGGGGCCTGCGAGTTCGAACATATTACTAATATCGGGCTGGTCGATGCGATCTGCACACTGTTAGGCCATCCCCGGGAGTGTCCCCACGGACTTCCTATCCCGGAGGGTGAATGCTGCAGAAGGTCTGCCGATACGGTCAAGCGGGCGGTCAAACCGCTGGTCGAACTGGATATCGGAGAAGCTGCAAGGATTGCCTATGTGTACTCAAAGGATGATCAGCAGCTCCATGTCGTCGAAGGACTCCAGATAAAACCGGGAACGTTGGTCCGCGTCCATCAAAAATCTCCCACCTATGTCATAAGCATAGAAGATGCCCACATTGCCATTGATGACGAAGTGGCTGCCAATATCCAGGTGTGGGCGGATACCACTGAATTCGCTCTGCCCGGACCGCGGTACGTCCAATCAGAATCCCGCTGGGGGCGTAAAAAAACCGGGAGAGGGCGCGGCCGACCGGGAGGCGGTCACCGCGGCAAAGGCCCGCAGGGCGAATAATAAATTTGTAATCTTTCCTGTAAATCCTGAGAAAAAAATAATATAATTAATACACGGAGGCAGAGGTATGGAATTGGGCCTTGCTGATAAAGTGGTAATGATTGCCGGGGCAACCAAAGGCCTCGGGTATGGGGTTGCATATGAGGCTGCGAAAGAGGGTGCACGGATTTCTATTGGCAGCAGAAACGAAGAACATGTACATGAGGCAGTAGAACGGTTAAGTGATGAACTGCAGACAGAAGTGTACGGTACGGTATTGGATGTTAGAGACGGTGATTCTATTCTGCAGTGGGTGGAGCAGACCTTAGACCAATGGGGTACGATTGATGCCCTGGTGACCAACGGAGGCGGCCCCCCCGCGGGAAACTTTGACGATTTTGATGACAGTGACTGGCAGGCCGCGTTCGAGCTTACTCTGTTAAGTGTGGTACGGATGGTCCGGGCGGTCCTGCCCGTAATGAAAGAGAACAAAAGCGGTGCGATTGTGACAATGACTTCTACTTCAATCAAGCAGCCGATCGATAATCTCCTCCTCTCGAATGTGCTCCGTCCGGGAGTGGTCGCATTGGCAAAAAGCCTCTCTTTGGAGTTGGCAGGATACAACATCAGAGTGAATAATCTGGTCCCCGGCAGTTTCGGTACTGACCGGATGCATTACCTGATTGGGAAAAAAGCGGAAAACTTAGGCGTTAGCAGCGAAGAACTGATAACCGAGAGCGAGTCGAAGGTACCTTTAGGCCGTTTCGGCACTGTTGCCGAATTTGGCAAGGCGGCTGTTTTTCTCCTCTCGGAAGCCGCGGCATACATAACCGGAGAAACGTTGATAGTCGACGGAGGACTTGTCAGGACGGTGTGGTGAAATACCCGATAAAACGGTCGGCATGCAAATACACCCCATTTTACTGCGAAGAAAACATCTGGCATCTTTGCGGAAATCCTGCGTTCAGGAAAAAGGAAAAAGTAGTCATCATTATCTCGAATTACCTGAAGAAAGTACTTTTTCTCAAGCAGCGGGCGGGGGACCGGGAAGGGAACGTACTCTGGGATTATCACGTCGTTATGATGGCAAAAGATGATGAGTGGATGATGTGGGACCTCGATACGTGGCTTCCGTTTCCCTGTCCTGTAACGAAGTACATCGAGCAGACATTTCCTGTGGAATCAACTGTTTTTGCGAAATCAAAGGAGTGGGGCGGAAAGCTCGGGGGTGGAAACCCCGGGGCTGGAAACCTCGGGGGGGTGTATAGAGCTGATGTGGCAAAGAGCTATACCCCGCTTTTCAAGCTGGTCAGCTGTGAGGTGTATCGGAAGCGGTTTTCTTCGAACAGGAAACATATGAAGGACAAACACGGCCGGTTTATTGCTCCTCCTCCTCCCTGGCGGATGATCAATCCGGGTAGAGGAGACACCTTCTCCCAGTTCATCAATATGCACGATACCAGTTTCGGTCAGGTAATCGATGCGAAATGGTTTTTGAGCGTTTACGGCGACGGTGTCGAACCCAAAGGAGAACAGTAGCCTGCGTATTCAGGATGATTCACTGATTCCGGTACCTGTCACTGTGAAATAGCTGCTCTCCGCACAAGGTATGCACATTTCCCTGCCTGATTGCTCTACGATTTTCGAGCCCATCACACTTTCACCGCATTTCTCGCAGGTAACACTATCAACAATCGGAGCGTATCCGGGGAGCTCCGCCTCGGTTTCAGAAAACGTGAAAAGTTTTTCTTCGGGAATATCGAGAAGTGCAAAACTTGCCTCTTGTGAGACCCTTTTGAATTCCGCGACCAGTGTTTCTTCCCGCTGCTGCTTTTTTACCACTTTATCGAAGAGCTCACTGAACCTGGGTGCTGCTTCATCGATGGCGTCGCGATAGGCAGGATCCACCGCGACGCGGATTCCATTACCGGTTCTATTTATGAATGTTACCGCTGTTTTCCCAAAATCACGGTAGATAAGACTGTTATTACCGAACGTACAGCCCGAAACTGCCTGTATGCCGTCTGCAAAGCAGCTGTTTGTCTCTATTACTGCGAGCAGTTCCTCCAGCCCGTCTGCAGCAAATACGGAAGCAACCGATATCTCTTTCAAAGCTGACAGGCGGTGCAGCCCGGAAACCGCGGCTCGGACTCCGAGAGAAACGCCCGGGCAAAAGTGACCGTGGAGCCTGCCGCTTATTAAGAGTAGTTTCTTTACATCCTTGTTTTTGATTAGAGGGATGAGCTCCCACCGTGGATTTCGCCGGATAAAATCTTCTTCCGCTTTTTCGCCCCGGTCTTCCCCGGCATCATCCAACCCGGGTGTGTACGGTTTGAGATCGAGGACCGGAGTCCCGTCGAGCGCATCGAGGCCCCGCACCCGCAGCTCAGTACCGGTGCGCGACAACAGTTCGACGGTAGTCGAGCCGATAGGACAGGGCCGTCTCGGACTTCTGCTTGCAAAAACCCCTTTCACATCGCCGTGGTAGCGCGGCCCGACCAGCGAGTAGCCGCTGGAGCGGTCAAAGAGAAACAGCACCTGAATATAACGGTTTTCCTCGAGACGGAACAGGCCTTCCTCATATTTTTTATCGACTATGATTGTACTTTCATGCTTGCGCATCTCGAACGGATCGGCTGATTCTTTGAATTTACTTTTTACAATCCCGATCTCCTCTATTTTTCTCATTGCTTTTCCCCGGTAATTCTGATAGTCTCTGCAGCTCACTCGTCTAACGGAAGGATGTACGGATGGTCCTGGTGCCAGTTTATGGATACCGGCACTTCGTACACATCGGCTATGATCTCTTCGTTAATTTCTTCTCTGTTTACAGTGGCGTAAATTGTCCCGTTTTTCAAGAAGATAAACTTGTCCGCGTACCTAAAAGCCGTATTGAGATCGTGCATCGACATGACCGCACACATCTCATGCTCTTTAATAATAGTACGAAGCAGGCGCAGGATTGACAGCTGGTTTTTCAAGTCGAGCGAGCTGGTCGGCTCATCGAGGAGCATCACTGTCGGTTCCTGCACCATTGCCCTGGCGATACACACCTTTTGATACTCGCCACCGCTCATTTCATCGAGATAACGAAGAGAGAGATGTTCGATGGCAAGCCGCTTCAAGGCGGCCTGGGCATGTTTGATATCGTGCTCTGATACGTTCCACTGAATATACGGTTTTCTTCCTAAAAGTACTGCATCGAACGCTGTTACACGGCCCGGCTCGCTCCACTGGGCCACGTACGCCGTTTTACGGGCTATCTCCTTTGGGGTTAGATCGGCAAGGTCATCCCCTTCAATGTACACTGAACCCTGTTTGGGCTTGAGGATCCTGTTGATGCACCGCAGTAATGTGGTCTTTCCCGCCCCGTTCGGCCCGAGAATTGCGGTCATTTCGTGCCGTGCTGCTTCGAAAGATACATCGCTTAAGACCGGAGTACTGTTGTACTGAAACGATACGCCGCCCACATTGAGGATCATCGCCGGTACCCCTTTATTAGCAGGTAGATAAACACCGGAGCGCCTAAGAAAGCGGTGAGGATGGCGACGGGAAGCACGTTCGGGGCAAGCAGGATTCTCGCTACCGTATCTGCCCCTAAGAGAAGCAGCGCACCGGTGACCAAAGTACCCGGAATAAGGAAGCGGTGATCATCGCCTATGAGACGGCGGACCATGTGGGGACAGACGAGACCGACAAACCCGATAATACCGACAAACGAGATGATGGTTGCGGTAACAAGAGACGCCACTACCATTCCGATAAGCCGAATCTGGTCTACAGGAACACCCAAGCCGCGTGCCGTTTCGTCGCCCGCGTTTATCGCGTTGTAGTTCCACCGGTTGAAAATGAAATAGATGGACGCTGCCCCGGTAACGACCGAGATGATGGTCAATTCGCTCCAGCTTGCTCGGGCCACGTCCCCAAACGTCCAGAACACCATGGCTGCAAGCTGGACATCATCGGCAAAATACTGCAGGAACATTGTCCCCGCGGTAAAGAGAGCTCCGAGGGCGACTCCGGTTAAAATCATCACCTCGGGTGAGGCCCGTTTTATCCTGGCAATGGCAAGAATGACCCCTGTGGCCAGGAGACAGAAGAGTAGTGCTGAAAACGTTGTTGCATAGGGATTGGAGATGACCACGGCATCTGCCGCCGTACTACGCATCGCCCCGGTACCGATGATCATGACCGAAAACGCCGCTCCGAACGCGGCTGCGTTGGAAATACCCAAGGTAAACGGGGACCCCAATGGATTGCGGAGGATGGACTGCATGGCGGCCCCCGCTACAGCAAGTCCCGCGCCGGAGACGATGGCTGCAAGCGCCTGGGGGAGCCTGATATTACGAATGATAATGTCCCAGCGCCTCTCCCCGGCCCCGGAAAAGAGGGCGGCGAATACATCTCTAAGCGGAATGCGTACTGCACCTAAGGAAAGAGAGATAACAAACAGAAAGAAGAGAAGAACGAGGCCTGCCCCGATCAGGGCGATCTTTCTTCCAATATAGCGGGTATACTCTTCCGGTATGTAGCCGTCTTCGAGGTGCATAGCGACTCAGTTTAAAACGTAATCCTCTCGAATACAAGGTTCCGGAAAGCATCGTCTAATTGATCGAATACCGGACCGTCCACGAGGAACCGGTAGATTTCATTCGCCTTCTTCTCAGGATCGATATCGGAAAACCGCTCAGGGTAGAGGATCTTTCCGATAAAATAAGCATCCGCAAAAATCGAGCCGAAGTTTTGGGTATACCAGTTGTAGGGGAGCACACCGTATATAGTGCCGTTTCGGACAGCTGTGAGCTGTGAATATGCCGGGTCATGTTCCAGCTCATAGATTGCATTTGCCTCCGGTTCCGACTGTACCGTTGAAAGGTCGACGAACAGGACCTCCGGGTCCCAGGCTACGATTTTCTCTTTTGCGATATCCGCGTGCTGCAGTTCGGTGAGACTTTTATCAGGGTCATAGGCGACGTTGTTTGCATTGATAAAACGAAACGGGGGGTAGGTAGGTTCGGTTGATTGAAACCCGTGGGGCCCTTTGAACGCGATGCCTCCCACGAAGCACGATTTTTTCTCTTCCTCGGGAATGTCCTTGGTCCGATCGTCGAGTTCCGTAATGGTATCCTCGAAAAAATTAATTACGTCTTCGCCCCGTTCTTCCTTTTCGAGTACCTCGGCCATAATTCTTATGGTCGCGTATAACTGTTCCTTATAACCGCCCAAATCACCATACTGGAGAGCTATAACCGGTACCCCTGTTTTGTTCTCCAGTTCCACCGGGTCTGTCCCCATGGTAGGATATGTCTTGAAAATGACTTCCGGCTGGGGTTCTAAAGCGACAATCAGTTCGGGATTGTCATGACCCCTGAACTCTCCGAATATCGGCAGTTCTTTGAATTGGGGATTGGCCAAGGCGTAGGGCCGCGCATCGAATTTCGGCCTTTGTGATTCCATATCATCGACTGCAATGGCCCGGTCTTCGGCCTGCAGGTAGGTGAGAAGACGGAGTGCACCCGGACCGGAACAGAGGACGCGCCGGGGATTTTCGGGGACTGTAACTTCTCTGCCGAGTGCATCGGTTACGGTTATTGTGGGGACAACTGTTGTTTCACTCTCTTCTTCTTGGGACCCGCCGCCGAAGGCAGCAAGTACCGGAACTAAGAGCAGCAGTACTGCAATCAGAACGGTGTAGGTTTTTGTCCGGCTATTGTTTGGATTTGGCATGGCTTTTATAAGACCTCCTTGCGGTTACGCTCGGTTATGCAGTAATATTATTTAATATTACGTAACACCATTTCAACTATACTATCCCAACCTTCTGCTATCTGTCAACATGTATTTGTAACAAGGTTTGAGGCAGTAGTAAAAAGTTACTGAAAAAAAAGAAAGAACCGGATAGTATGACTGTATGAGTGAAAAAAGGGACGGACTATATCGGGCCCTGACCACTGAAGAGATTACTGTTCTCGAGTCAAGAATGTGCCGGGCCGGGTCATGGGATGATGTGCGGGTAATCGATCCTTTTGATCCTTTACTGATAGAAGGGTGCCGATTTTCAGGCAGTGTCGAAATAGGTGCCATGAGCACCGACTCGATATCACTTGGAGACGAATGGTATCCTACAGGATTGTGTAATTCGGTTATCGAATCGTGCCGGCTGGGTGAAAATGTATCTGTCTCCAATGTCCGTTTATTGCGCGGGTATACGGTGACCGAGAATGCGGTACTGCGTAATATCGACGAGCTGACTGTAAGCCAAACGGAGGCCGGCAGGCACCAGGATGAAATCTGGATCAACGCTGTCAATGAAAACGGGGGCAGGAGAGTTATGCTCTTCCCTTCGATGACCGCAGGTGATGCCCATCTCTGGTCTTGCGACCGTGACAATGCCGAGCTTCAATCGCGCTATTTTCAGATGGCACGGGAAGCATGGAAAGCGATGATATATGTCGGTCCCTTTATCGGGCGCGGTGCAGTTATAAAAAACTGTTCGGTGTTACACGACGTTGCTGTCCATGATGCCGCCCTTCTCGATGGTGTTACCCGGTTGGACCACATTGTTGTATTGAGCTCACCGGGCCACCGTTCGGTGTTGATGGATTCCTGCATATTGCGAAACGGGGTCATCGGCTACGGAAATACGGTCCGTGGGGCGGTAACCGCGGAACAGTTTCTTACCAATGCCAATGTTACCCTCTCTAACGGCCTTCACCTCGAACATTCCATTATCGGGGACAACGCGCGCCTCTCCTGCGGCGAGGTTTTGAGCGTATTGACTTTCCCTTTTCACGAACAGCACCACAGAAGCTCGTTTCTCTGCGCGGCTGTGCTCGAGGGGCAGAGCAATATTGCCGCAGGAGCGGCGATCGGCTCCAACCACAACGCGAGAAAGGGTGACGGAGAGATGCGGGCACGCAGAGGATTTTGGCCCGGCCTGTCGAGCACGTACAAGTACAACAGCAGGTTTGCATCGTTTACCCTGGCGGTAACCGGTTCATACACTGCAGCATTACACATCCCCTATCCGTTTTCTCTTATCTCTAAAGATGATGCCGACGGCTCGCTGCGGATCGTCCCTGCATATTGGTTCCGGTATAACATGTACGCGCTGGAGAGAAACAGGCAGAAGTTCGCCTCGAGAGACTGCCGGAAAGCAGGGCCTACCGCGCAATTGAAACCGGTACTGCATTATCTTGCTCCGGATACAATCGAAGAGATGCTTATTGCGCTAAACATGCTCGAAAAAGGAAGTGAGAAGGTGCGCATCCTCAAAGCGGCAGAAGGGCGGGAGAGTTATCTGGAGATGGTACGGCTCTGGGCAGCTGAAGTCATTTTAAAAAACATCGATGCTTCCTCTCCCGCCGAGTTGTTGGAGAAGCTGT
>CAZKZZ010000136.1:0-1491 GCA_964557375.1 uncultured Spirochaetales bacterium
CGGTTCGAAGACGTAAACCAACGGTTTCGGATGATGTTCACCTTCATCACTATCGGATTCACCGCACTCGCCACGATGAGTGTGCTTTTCAAGTTTCTCACATAGATATTCCCTGTAGGAACTCCCGAGTTCGGAACAATGTCTTAGCTCTCCGCTGTCCTGGATCTACCGTTTCTTCGCCCGGCGGAGGATCTCCTTGAGCTCCTCGCTGTCCTTCTCCCGCCTGTATTCGGAATCCCGTTCTACGAGACGATAGGGAAACTCATACTCATCCATGAGTTCGAGATAGGGAATCGGGTCGAAGCCTTCCGGGGCGTGTACTCCGTGGACATCTTTCCAGATACCGCGGCCTAACAGTTCGATGCCGATTGCCGCACCGAAACCGGTCTGGGCCACCACGGCCTGCATGCCGAACCGTTTGATCGAGTCCTGATTCTCGAGGACCTGGTACATGAACACATTACGCCGTTTACCGTTTTTCTTTCCATGCACATCGATGCCGACGCACATCTTACCGGTCATCTCTTCTCCCAAATCGGTCGGCTGGGGTGCCGCGGCTGCCACGACATCCCTGGGCGCTACTTCGACACCGCCGACATTGATCTTGTTCATGTTTCGAAGCCCGAGTGAATCGATTACCTCGAGGGCGTTTATAAGGGCATCGTCTAAAACGATTTTGAACGTACATTTTTTAAGCCCCTTGGAAGCGAGGTAGCGGGGCATGAACACGGTCTCCTCGTGTTCGACCTTCACCAGTTTCTGTCGTCCCACCCCTTCGGGGAAGTCGTAGTACTCTTCGCCTGCAAATGGCTCTTCGGTGTAAAACCCGTTTAAGTTCCCGATTTTATAACCGGACCGTTCTTTGTCCCAAGCAACGTTGGGATTCAGACACTCATCGAGTACGGTCCATACGTTAAAACCGAAAGCAATATCGACACCGGGCGTCTCGAGATCTCCCCCGTCCTTTACATGGATTTCTTCGAGCTCATCGAATAGATTGTCCGCTGCAAACCGGGCGAACACATCCACCACCCCGGGGTCGATCCCAAAACCGATCATCGCGGTCTTTTTCTTTTTCTCCCACTCTCCATGTTTGGAAAAATTGTACTCGGCCATCCACTCCTTATACGGTTTTCCGAACGGGTCTTTCTCATCGGGGACCGACCAGGTACCCATGCCCATATAGTTGCAGCCGGCTTCATAGGCTGCATCGAAAATATTATTCGTAACAAATGGGGCGGCTGCATCCATGATAAAATCACAGTTATGCTTTTCAGCAAGGGCAACGATTGAAGAGCGGTTTTTCGCATCCACCTGTTCGGGTACAAAACGCTCGGCATCCCCTAACCGGACAGCAACTTCCTCGGCCCGGCCTAAGTTGTAATCTGCCAACACGATCCCTTCTAGCCACGAGCTGTTGGGATCGCGCCCTTTCAATATATGTGCAATAGATTCACCAACTCCGCCTGCACCGATCATTAACATTTTCAT
>CAZKZZ010000136.1:1591-10162 GCA_964557375.1 uncultured Spirochaetales bacterium
TCGGGCTGCGGAGAGGAGAGTATCTCCTCTACCCGCTCCCGCGCTTTGGTGTATACATCGGGACTTCCGAGGTTTTTCCATTCTGCGTACGAGTTTCGGTCTACGAGCCGCGGTTCGAGAAATTCGTCACTGCGGCAGGCAGCGAGCGTACTCTCTTCTCCCAAGAAATGGCCTCCCGGTCCGACTTTTTTTATATCTTTCTGTAGATCTTTTTCCGCGCTCAAATCTATACCGTCCCGAAGCCGCTTACACATCATTGCGATCTCTTCATCCACCACAACCTGTTCGAGACAGAGAGTGTTGCTCGTCTCCAGAGCACCAGGGCCCTGTACGAGGTCCGCGCCTCCCAAAACGAGCGGGAGGGTGGTGATGACTTTTTCCATTACCGCCTGGCTCCCGGGCACCTTGGCTTCGGTGAGACATCCTGCCTGTTCGTTGGGAAGCCCGTAGTATCGGGCCATCTCTCCCCTGGCTGCAGTCTGGAGGACCATCTCCGGGGAACCTTCTAAGAATGCTCCGTTTTGAAAGTGGGTAGAACCGGAAGCATCACCAAATATGATCGGCGTTCCCGGACGGGCCATTTGAAAGAGCACTAGAGACGAGAGGGCTTCCGCGTTGCTTTGAACAATGTTGGAATAGATGCTCGCCGGGCCTGTCGATCCGGCACACGGCATGGGCAACACGCAGATCGGGACCTCCCATTGAATCAGGTCGAGAAAAGCTTCACACATATGCTCTTCGTGGGTCAGCGGAGCAAGGGGACAATAGACGACCGAATACAACTTTCTCTCTCTAACCGCATCTTCACTGCCGGTAATAGCGGCGAGCGCTTCGATCATGAAGGGAACCTCTCCTGGATGGTGAAGTTCGCTCTGGATATGAAGCGAAGAGGACATGAACGAGGCAATATCCTCTCTGAGACTTGCCGAGTGAGTGGGAAAATCGCTTACCGAAGGAGGCCACAGAATTGCAGCGAGCTGCATCCGGTCGAACACCCGGTTGAGCTCATGCATGTCTTTTTCAACGAAGTTTCGCCGTTCTCCGTTGTTAAAATCGATGATAAAGATGCCCCCGCTGTCCAAAACATAACCGCTGTAGAGGGAAGGCATTCGAAAGTCCCGCTCGGGGTTTCTCGCTCCTAAGACAAACGCTTTCGGTGCAGTCCGTAACGCCTCATCCACCATATCGGTTGTAATTTTTACGATCTTCTCGCTCTCTTCTACGACCGCACCTGCAGATTTAAGAATTTTTCTCGCCCGGCCGCTATGGACACGCACTCCGACTGTACTAAGCACAGAGAGACTTGCTTCATGGACGCTTTCCTGTTCGTCCGGTGATAAGAAACGGAGGCTCGGCAACATATCGCATATTTTATGGCACTTTTTTACGATTGTCAATATTATATATACGAATAGTACTAATTATATGGTGACATTCTACTGTTATTCGTATATAATCAACATATGACTAACACAGTAATCGATGAAACAGATACCAAAATCGTCAATCTTCTCAAAAAAAACGGCAGACTTCCCAACACCGAAATTGCGAAAACACTTTCACTATCCGAAGCAACTGTGAGGAACAGGCTGAGGCGGTTGATCGACGAAGAGTTCATCCAGGTCGTAGCAATCCCTAATCACACAAAATTGGGGTATGGGATAAACGGGAACATCCATATTACAGCTGATGTGAAAAAGCTCGATCATGTTATCGAAAAACTGATGGAGATCGATGAACTCGAATATCTCGCCCACACTACCGGCAGCTCCGATTTAGAGGCTGATTTCTTCGTCGAGAGTATCGAAGCGGTCCATAGCCTTCTCAAAGAACGGCTCTACAAAATCGACGGGATCGAGGACGTACAGCTTTCCATCGTCTTGAAATACATCAAGGATATTTACAACTGGAGCGTAATGCGGGATACTTACTAGAGCAGATTTTTACTGCTATCGAAGCCGCTATCGAAGGAGATAGGTAATGACAGCACCGCATATCGCCGCCTGGCCCGATTTCGATTTTTCCAACTTCCGTGCCCTCATGGATGAAGTAGAAACGAAATTCGGGGGCAATACCGCCCTTTTTATGCCGGCAGACAGCGGCCGTTCTGCGTTCTTAGCTAACAAACAGACCACGGAAAAAAACTACCTTACCTGGACTCATGCCGATTTCTGGACCGATGTAAGAAACTTAGCCCGGTATTTTATCGATTACGGGATAGGAAGAAATGAAGCTATAGCGGTGAGCTCGGAAAACCGGGTGGAATGGATAATCGTTTATTTTGCCTCAGTTATAGCCGACCGAATTATCGTACCGATCGATCTCAACATCGGTGCAGATGAAGTGAGAACGATTTTAGGTGAAAGCAAGGCACGACTCCTGTTTGCTTCGGAAAAACTTCTGGATAAAGTGCGGGACGCACTCCGATCCGGCAGCGGATCTGAAGGATTGTCCAGCGAAGGACCTTCCGGCCCCGAACCGTGCGTCGAGGCTGTGATCTGTTTCGACGACCTCGACCACATCGATGAAAGTGTTTCCTTTAGCTCCATAATGGAGAAAGCCGGGACCCCGGAGCTGCTGCAGGTAAAACTGCCCGAAGCAGCAGATATCAGTGAAGATGCTACTGCGGCCCTTATCTACACATCCGGGACTACCGGACTTGCAAAGGGGGTCATGTTAAGCCATAAAGCGATCATCGCCAATGCGAACGCCTCAATCCTGTCACTGCCAATTGATGAGAGCGACGTCTTTGTCGGGGTCCTGCCATTCCATCACACCTATCCGACAACCTGCTGCATCGTCTCCCCCCTGATGGTGGGAGGGGCGATTACCATTATCGACCGGCTCGTAGGCCATGTCATCATAGAGACGATTAGAGACACGGGGGGTACTGTATTCATCGGTGTGCCTATTCTCTTCGACAAAATCCGGGCCGGGTTTGAAAAAAAATTGAGGGAACTCCCGGCGCCGACCAAGCAGATAGTAGGAACCATGAAAGGGTTTTCCGGCTTTATAAACAGAACAGTGAAAAAGAACCCGGGGGAAAAGCTGCTGGGGAGCCTCCGGGAGAAAGCGGGGCTCATTACACTGCGGCTTATGGTAAGCGGCGGAGGACCGCTCTCTAAAGAGACCGCCCGCTTCTTCGAGAGTTTGGGCTTTACCATCCGGCAGGGATACGGAATGAGTGAGAACGGACCGCTTATCAGTGTCAATACCATCGACTTCTACAAACACGATTCGGTCGGCTTGCCGGTCAAATACACCGATATCCGTATAAGCGACCCTAACGAAGACGGAGTGGGAGAGATCCAGGTCAAATCGCCGTCTCTCATGAAAGGCTATTTCAACAATCCCGAGGCAACTCAAGAGATGTTTACCGATGATGGGTATCTGCGTACCGGCGACCTCGGCTACTTCGACGATGATGGGTATCTCTATATTACCGGCCGGAGTAAAAACCTCATCGTCACTTCCGGCGGAAAAAATGTCTATCCGGAAGAAATAGAACAGTACTTCGATAAGAACCCGGAAATTGCCGAAATCATGGTGATAGGCGAGAAAGAGAGTGCTTTAGGCGGGGAACGGGTCGCGGCCGTTGTCCATCCGGATTACGAGTACCTCGAAGAAGAATACGGTGAAAACGGGAAGAACGAAGAGTTCGTCAACAATCTCATTGCCGGCATCATCAAACAGGTAAACTCCAAACTGCCCGGATACAAGAAAATCGACCGTTGGATAATCCGGACGAAAGAGTTCGAAAAAACGTCGTCTAAGAAAATAAAACGATACCTCTACAAGAATCCGGAAGATGCGGAGGTATAGTTTTCGCGTGCGCTACACCCGGGGCACCCCGAGCTCCCGGATGTGCCGGCCGATGTGCTCAGAAACGGTCCGATAGTGAGTATCTTCTTCCCGGGAAAGTGTGTCAAAAAACCGGTCCCGTATCTCAGGGTCGCCTAAAAGGGACCCGTAGGTAATGTGGATAAGCTGCCTGGCATTGTCGTCATCGAAAAACTGTACGAGCGAAGCGTCATCGAAATCTTCGAGCCGGGGGATGCTATCTGTGTCTGTGGTTACGTGATACTGTTTGGTCGCTTCTTCGAAATAGTCGAATGCTTTACTGTGGATTTTCCGGTATAACGAGGGATTGGTCAGGGCAATAGTCTTTACCGCCTCGAGCCAGGATGTGCCCGCGGTTTTCAGGTGCACCCTGCACCCGGTATGTTTTCCGATCGAAGGATATACCGAGAACTTATCGCTGCCGGAATGGATCGAGATCTTGTAGTTTCCGTTCTCCCGGGCAATATCGGCATGAATCTTGAACTGTTTATCAAACTGTTCTAAATCCCCGATATAATCGATCCCCTTTTGGAACTCACCAATAAAACGGGGGGCAATCGAGTTTACCGTTACACCCCTGCGGTTGAGCTCTTTAATGATAAAAAGGTGATGTGCCGGCAGGGTGGGAGCGGTAGTTTCATCGATGCTGATTTCGAGATCATACTGATCACCCCGTTTTGAGCTGAGATGGCGGTCTACTTTTTCCGCAAATTCGAGCGCGTTCCAGTACATAAGAGAGCATCTTTTTGCTTCGAGGTCGGTCAGTACAATTTCGGTTTCCCCATCTTCTCCAACGGAGTACCGCTTCCCGGCGTATGTATTGAGAATGAGTTTACGCACCTCCTCATCGAATCCGGAAAACTGCTCATCCAGTTCGGCTTCGGAACTCGTTTGGTACTGAGGGGCCATTACCTCGGTCAGATCGAGGGTGATCATGGGCATTCCGGCCTCTAAGGCAGTATCAATATCTTCTATAGTTTTCAGATGATCCCCGTCAGCCCCGTACCCACGTTCGAACCCTTCCTGAAAAACATGGAATGCGGCATCGGCTACCACCTGTTTGTAGTTCCGTCCGGTAAGGTTCAATTCCCGTATCGACTGCTGGGCGAATACCGGATACGCATCGTACGGTTCGATTGCCCGGATGTGGCCGGGTGTTGCGAGACCCAAGCGGTCCCCCGTCCCGATGGTAGTCTTCTTGTCCCGAAGAGACACCGGTGCGGTAAACGGAAACCGCTCCCGTAAAAAACAATAATTCTTCCAAGAAAACTCCCCG
The DNA here is from genome assembly GCA_964557375.1 of uncultured Spirochaetales bacterium. GTDB lineage: Bacteria > Spirochaetota > Spirochaetia > SPDA01 > CAZJBZ01 > CAZKZZ01. Next base: position 6,708 of record CAZKZZ010000136.1, read on the forward strand.
CTAAGCCCGATGAGTCCTTGCCCGGATACTGTTTCTCCTTCCAGTCCCGCGGAACTGTCGGGTAAAGAAGCTTTGTTCTCTTCCGGTACTACCGCGAAAAACAGCTTTTTTCCACCGCTGCTTCTGCCGACCCCGTATAGCACTCCGTCGGTTTTACGCAGTGAAGAAAGATAGAGTTCTCCCCCCATGGATCCTGAACCGGGAGCGCCGACAACTCTGTTACCGCCGGAAGGCCCTGTGCCGTTGTGCTCGAGAGATTTCAATTCTTCTTCTGAGGCTTCGAGAAGGTTATTCTGCTTGATCAGATTCAGTATCTCTTTCATGTTATTAACTCCCTGTGTACATATTTTGCGGTACTGCTTCTATCCGGCATTCTCGGTGCCGGGTAATCCGAAATACTCAACCGCATTGTTATAGCAGATGTTTTCCACGATCGGCCCGAGCAGTGACATGTCCCCAGGCGCCTCTCCGTCTTCCACCCAGGCCCCCATCATGTTGCAGAGCACCCTGCGGAAATATTCATGACGCGGATAGGAGAGAAAACTTCTCGAGTCTGTGAGCATACCGACAAACCGGCTCAATAATCCCATATTTGCGAGTGCGGTCATCTGCTGCTCCATTCCGTTCTTCTGATCGTTGAACCACCAGGCGGAACCGAACTGCATTTTACCGGGGACCGAACCATCCTGAAAATTGCCGAGCATTGTGGCTATGGTTTCATTGTCATTGGGATTGAGTACATAGAAAATCATCTTGGGAAGCTGTTCGTTTCGATCGAGACGGTCTAAAAAAACGGCTAAAGGTTTTGCAATGTGAAAATCTCCGATCGAATCGAATCCGGTATCAGGTCCCAACCGTTCGTACATGCGGCTGTTCATACTGCGGAGCGCCCCCATGTGGAGCTGCATCACCCAGCCCCGCGCCGCGTTCATCCTGCCGAACTCGAGAAGGACTGCTGTACGGAATATTTCGACCTCCTCCGGGCCGGGCTGCTTACTGTCACGAACCTTGTTGAAAATGCGTTCGATATCCTGATCATGAAACTCCCGGGCCACGGGATATTCGATCCCATGATCGGAGAGCCTGCAGCCCTGCTCATGAAAGAAATCGTGGCGCTTCTCCATGGCCTCGATCAGATCATTGTACCTTGTAATGGTTGTATCACTTGCCTCTTCCAATCGTGCCAGATAGCTGTTGTAATTGGCAGGGTGCTCGATCGCGTGTGCCTTGTCCGGCCGCATTGCCGGAAAAACAGGGATATCGAAGCCCTCATCCGCGCTGATCTTTCGGTGGTCTTCGAGCGAATCCGCCGGATCATCGGTGGTACAGACTGCACGGACCTGCATTTGTTTCATCAATCCGCGGGCACGATACTGTTCGCCGGCAAGCCGGTTGTTGCATGCATCGTAGATCTCGTCTGCTGTTTTACCGTTCAGCAGTTTCCCCTCGATACCGAAGTACCGCTTCAGCTCCAGATGGGTCCAATGGTAGAGCGGGTTGCCGATCGTGTACGGTACCGTCTCCGCCCAGGCCCGAAACTTCTCTCTGTCATCCGCCTGACCGGTTATCCTCTCTTCATCGACCCCGTTTGTGCGCATCGCCCGCCATTTGTAATGATCACCGCCGAGCCACGCCTCGGTTATCGTTGAAAACTGTTTGTTTTCCGCGATCTGGACAGGCGGGAGATGGCAGTGATAATCGAGTATCGGCATTTTTTCGGCATAATCATGGTAGAGCTCGCGCGCCGTATCGCTCTGCAGCAAAAAATCTTCCGCTAAAAACTCTTTCATAGTTGTCCTCCGTTTTAAATATTATCTACCAGGTATCCGCCGTCTACAGGTATGGTCACTCCGGTAACAAATCCGGCAGCTTCCGTTGAGGCGAGAAAGACGACCGCTCCGGAGACTTCATGAGCTTCTCCAAACCTCCCGAAAGGTGTATGGTCGATAATGTCCTGCCCCCGCCCGGTAAGCTCCCCCGTCTGTTCATTCTTGATAAGAAGAGCTTTGTTCTGTTTCCCAACAAAAAAGCCGGGGGCAATACCGTTGACCCGGATTTTATAGGGAGCGAACTCCTTTGCGGATGCCATAGTCAAGTTGAGCACTGCGGATTTTGCCGCATCGTACGCCCACACTCCGGAAAGCGGAATATAAGAAGACATCGACGAGATGTTGATTACAGACCCTTCGACCGAATTGTCTATCCAGTACTTTGCAAACTCCTGGGTGGGAATCATCAACCCCGCAATGAGATTGAGGCGGAGGACCTGTTCGAAGGTTTTGATGTCCTGGTCGATAAAATTGCATTTGCCCCGATTACCGCCGACCCCGTTGACGAGGAGGTTTGGCTGGGCGAACTCGGAAGCCGTCTTCTCCAGCCCCGCTCTCACCTCTTCGGTTATACCCGTGTCGATTGTGGCGCTGTGAATGCGGTCGGTTATTCCCGTCTTCTCTTGAAGCTCAGCGCGGGCATCATCCATCGAAACACTTTTCCCCCGCCCCCATAACGAGACACGGGCCCCCGCTTTAACCAGGGCCTCGGCAATTGCCGCGGGGAGGACACCTCCCCCTCCGGTAATGACGGCAGTGACTTCCTCCAATCCGAACATCTCTTCCACATAGCTCATATAATTCTCCTTCATAATGATAAAACTACACTAATACGACTTCGATACCTAACGATGAAATGATTTCAGCATCCTCGAACCGACCGTCGGTAATCAACACATCCACATCAGCCGGACGGGCAAATACCGAAAAAGCGCGGTTGTTGTATTTGGAACTGTCTACGAGGATGATGCGTCTGCTCGAGACTGTGAGGGCCGTGTTTTTGAGTGTGGACTCGATAACATTTTGTGAGGTAAAGACCCCGTCACTCGAAAACCCGGTTGTCCCCAAGAGTGCGGTCTGGATCTGAAAGTTCTGCAGGTTGTTCACCGCCATGGGCCCGATAAATGCTCCCGCCTCGCCTCGATAGCTGCCTCCAACTGAAACGAGTGAGATCTGTTCCGCATCGGACAGTTCGACCATGACATCAATCGAATTGGTAACGACCCGAAGCTCCATTTCCCGCAATTCCCGGGCCAAAAACGCACACGTGCTCCCCGCATCGATATACACCGTCTCTCCCGGAGAGAGGAGCTCCTTCGCCCTGCGGGCGATTGCCTGCTTTTCCGCTACGTTTTCACGCCGCCGGACCGTAAGGGTGCGGAGCAGTTTTTCATCCTGGGCGAGTGTGGCCCCTCCGTGGGTACGGAGCAGTTTTCCCTGCTCTTCTAATAGAGTAAGGTCCTTCCGGATCGTTACTTCCGAGACACCGAGCCGTTCGGTCAGCTCCCCTACCGTCACTTTTTTGAGTCTGGCGAGTATCTGCAGGATTTCATCGTGGCGGAGTGAATGCGCCATATCGTTTTGGTCCTAGTTTCGTTTTCTTTTGTAAAACAGAGTATAACGTAA
>CAZKZZ010000137.1:0-4791 GCA_964557375.1 uncultured Spirochaetales bacterium
TCTTCACTCAAAGATAAATAAATAAAACGGTCACGCTCGTCCGGTGTCATGTCTTCCCACTCGACCATATCTATACCCCCCCTTATTCTCTATAATAACCCGATCAGGTTATTGTGATGCAAGCACCTCGAGCCAGGCAGGATACCCGTAAGAGTTAGAAAGTTCAAACCCGCTCAGTTCATCATCGAGACTATGAAGGAGGACCGAAAAAAAATGGCCGGCCGCAGTTCGGATGTTGTCCTCGAGCATTTCAGGCCTGCCGAATGCTTCGAGGCCTATGGTCCACCATTTCCGGTCCTTAGCGGTTATCTCGGTATACTCCACCTGACAGCCGTTATCGATCCGGCCTGCCGCTTCTTCGGTTACGTCTCGCATCCGGGCCGCCCCACCTGGTATCGAAAAAAGACGCATCCGGCGCCTTTTCGTAGTAGAAACCCATCCTGCTCCCGCGAGAACTTCATCCGAAGGGATATCACCGTATGGAAAGGAGACACTCCACTTCCGCCACTCTTCGAGCTGGCCGATAACCCCGAGAGGTCCAGATTGGTCGGCAGGGGCGATTTTTCCCAGGCTGCGGGTCCGCAATTTTACTTCGTAATTACCTTCCCGGATCTTTACCCCGCTCCGCTCATCGCAGGGAAAAGCATACCAGTCTGTCCTGGTTTGAGCAGGCGAGGTGTCCGGAAAAAAGATGGTTGCCGGAAACGGCTTACTTCGGAAAAACCAGCGCACCTCTACCGACCGATACATAAAAAACTACTCTTTTACTTTGAATATAGAGATTTCACTGCCCATACTGTCGATTAGTTCTTTGTTCTTCGTCGTGATTTCACTGACATGCTGTACAGCGTTGTTGATCTCCTCAGCACCGGCACCAACTTCCGCCATACTGTCCTTGACCTGGTGACTTATCTGCATGACGTTTTCCATCTCTTTGAGTACGGTCCTGCTCCCCTCCTGCATCTCTTTGGAACCTGTTTTTATCTCGGTAGTAATCTCATTCATCTCATTTAAAGCGGTAAGAACCTGGGAGCTGCCTGCACTCTGTTCTTCCATGCTCTGGAGCACCTCCTGCTCGAATGTGGCCACCGTCTCGATCCGCTCCCCTACTTCCTGAAAAGATCTCTCCGATTTTTGAGAGTGCTCGACAACCGCATCAATCAGTGCTTTTACTTCCTTGAGAAGACCGTCGATGCCCTTCGATTGAGAAGCCGCATCTTCTGCAAGCTTTCGTATCTCATCCGCGACCACAGCAAATCCCCTCCCCGCTTCCCCGGCATGGGCGGCCTCGATGGCGGCATTCATGGCCAGTAAATTGGTCTGGGCAGAAATGCCTGCAATAACTTTATTCGTTTCCATGAGGGAGGCTGATTGATCGGAGATCTTATTGACATATTGGTTGGTAATATTGAGTATTCCCCGGCCTTCCTCTGCTGATTTTTGAAGCTTTTGGAACTCTTCTTCCATTTTTCGGATGTTGCTGGTCACCGACTGTATATTCGCCACCATCTCTTCTATCGAGGCGGACGATTCAGTTACACTGGCAGCTTGGTTTTCTATCATCTGGTTCAGAGATTCGATATTTTTTGTTATCTCTTCTACTGATGCAGAGGATTCATTTACACTGGAGACTTGATTGATCGTCTGATTTTGGATGCTTTCCACTGTTGCTGAAATCTCGTTTATGGCCGAGGCGGTCTGTTCCATGTTGGAGGAGAGATCCAGGCCTGTTTCAGTCAGTCTCTCGTTCGTCCTCTTGATGGAATGGATCATCTGGCTGACCGCCTGGGAAAAGGCGTTTAGTTTCATGCTGATCTCGGTGAGCTCGTCCCTACCCTTAACCTCGATTTCCTGCGTAAAATCTCCCCCTGATATCGAATTGGAAAACGAAAGAATTTTTCCGAACCGTTTCGACAATTGAGAAGAAAGCAGCAAGGCAATCAGTACTGCAATACCGAGGGTGACTGCTGTCGAGATAAGCAGGATGTACTGGGCGTATGAAAAAACCTCGTCAACATTGGTAAGGCCGGCTTTGATGTGCTCTTTGACAATTGTCTCTAGTTCTTTAGCCCGGCCGTTAAAACCGGTAAAAGCCTCATCAAATGCAGTCAAAGTCCGCTGAGATTGTCTCCCCGTCTGAAGGAAATCGAAAAGTAAACGGTCCGCAGAACTTTTAAGGCTTTCGAGCTCTTCGTTCATTGTCATTACCAGATCGCGCGCCCTGCCCGGTTCTAGGGCCGTAAATGTGTTTTCCCGGTTTGTGCCGCCTTCGAGCAGAGCGTTGATATACCACTCCACTTCCCCGAAGAGTTCATCTACTTTATCTTCGGTCCCGGTATCTTCCACTCCCGAGGCGCGTTTTTCCAGCTCGAGATAGGCGGAGGTTGTAAGAAGCCGGATCTCCATTGCCGCATCCATATGGGGAGTCGCTTCGGTTACCAGAGAATCGGCGGCCGAATAGAGGGAGCGGACTTGGATCAAGCTCAACCCTCCTCCGATCAAAATTACTACAAAAACAGCTAAAAAGGCGGACAACAGTTTCATTCGAATTTTCATTAGTATCCTCGTTACACAGAATCATTATTATTTCGATAAAATAAACGCATTAAAATTTAACCGATTATATAGGAATGTCAATGGATTCGAGAGAATTTTCTTATTTGCAGCAATTACCGATTACAGCCCCTGAGATCGATTTGCCAGGTCCCGATCACCTCTTCACCTCGAGTGAGAAAATACTTGTCGAAAAGATTGATGGTCGGATCACAGTGCGAGACAACCAGTTCGAGTACCGTACCGAGGGGAGGGAGCTCCGACTCTCGGGGGCATGCTACCTTCCCGTACTCATCGCCGAACCAGTCGTAAGTCAAACCCGCGTACTCCGGCGTTATTACCCGGGGGACCGCCCCGTCCTTGTAGAGAGATTTTAATCCCGCATCCACGGTAACAAATCCGGCGCGGCCGACACTGATAACGGTGGTAAGGAGGCGCAAGGCGGGCTCGAACGGGACGAACCGAGTATCGTCGGCTTCAGACCCTACAGCAAGGTACTCCGCATCCATCACGGCGTAGGAGCCCACCTGCAGTTCAGTGAGCTCGGGTATTGCAAGATCGATGTCGAAGGTCCCCGTCCCCGACGCACTGAAGATGTTGCATGTCTTATACGCCGCCTCGAGGTCCCGAAACGCTTGCGCAGCTGAATCGAGACAACGAAGGGACGTTTCTCTTCGTTCCTTGTACGTTGAGATGTGCTGGACATGCCCGGCGTATGCCTGAATGCCCCTTAAACGGAGATTATTGCATGTTTCGATATGCTCAGCGACCGCCAAAGCATCGGCTGGCTTCACACCGGTGCGGTCGAGGCCTACATCGAGGTCGAGAAGGACATTCAAGGTTTCTCCCCGGTTTCGTATCGCTTCATCGAGCATGGTAACATTTTTACTATTATCTACCACGACCATGATAGTCGGGTCCTCAGCCGCCAAGTTAGCTAACCGTTCTATTTTATGGGGCGTTACTACCGGACAGGTGATGAGAATGTTCTTCAGTCCGGCCGCTGCAAGGGCCTCGGCCTCTGTTAGTTTCGCGGCACACGAGCCGACCGCCCCGGCCTCGATCTGTTTTTTTGCCAATGCCGAACATTTGTGGGTCTTAGCATGTGGTCTAATGCTTTTTCCTGCCCGCTCGACGGTACGCTGCATCGTCTCGAGATTCCGTTCGAGGAGGTCGATATCGAGTACGAGGCAGGGGGTATCGAGGGCGAATTTATTTTTTTCCACTGTTTTCATCCTGATTATTTTCTCTTAAAAACCTATCACAGATAAGAGTAAAATAAAATACGATGACGAGTGCTCGATACCGGTTTCTCAATCCAGCCACGAATATGCCTGTACATCGAGATTCGTAAGCCCGAGTTTTTTCGCCCTCGCGACAACCTGATTGTATTCTTCACCGGTTATTCGCCTCGATATTTCAGGATAATCGTATGCCTTATACATCGGGGTATACTGAGCCATAATGTTTACGTAGGTATCCAGCGGAAGATTGCCTGCAATCCACTCCATAATTTTTTCCGAACCTGCGATATCATTTGGCATAACCAGATGCCTGATGATAAGACCTTTCTGCATAATACCGTCTTCTCCGGTCTCTACTACTCCTACCTGACGATTCATCTCCAGAATGGCATTTCTGGTCTTCTCAGGATAACTCACAGCACCTGCGGAATACTTAGATGCCATCTCCCCTTCCCAATACTTGAAATCGGGGAGGTAGATATCAACTATGCCGTCGAGTAACGATAGTATTTCGGGCCGCTCCCAGCCGCTGGTGTTGTATACGACGGGAAGCCGCAGGCCTCTGCCTGCGGCGATATCGAGGGCTTTCAGGATATGTGCCGAATAGTGGGTAGGAGTAACGATGTTGATATTGTGGCACCCGTTTTGCTGCAGCCGGAGCATCATAGAAGCGAGTTCCTCAACCGATGTCTCTCCTCCTCTGCCCAAATGAGAGATCGTATAATTCTGACAAAAGACGCATCGCAAATTACAGTGCGACAAGAAGATCGTACCCGATCCACCAGTTCCTACAAGCGGGTGCTCTTCACCGTAATGAGGATGAGCCGATGACACCACGAGGGTAGCCCCCGGCGCTTGGCAGAAACCGCTCATTCCCTTCAGTCTGTTGATCCCGCATTCTCTCGGACACAGCCGGCATTTTTCCATAACTGACCACAGTTCCTCCGCCCGTTTTTTCAGCTCTCCTGTCCTGTGAAGCCGCAGGTACGATGGT
>CAZKZZ010000137.1:4801-10092 GCA_964557375.1 uncultured Spirochaetales bacterium
TCTCAGATACGCCGGTTCAAGATCCGGCGCAGTATCTCGAGATCTTTCAACCTCCGGGCCGGGGCCCTGGCGAGAGGGCTGCCCCCGTAGATATCGGGGCATGGCAACCGCCAGCCCGGCTAAGCAGCAGAACCGAAACGAATCCTTTAAAAACTCTCTTCGTGTCTTGTTCGCGGAAAGGAAATTACCCATTTTTTTTACCCTCTTTTTATAAAATTTCCAAAAACAGGGGATGATGACTGTACTGTCACAACGATATAACTCATCAGTTTGAGCAGTCCCACTGTAATACATGTTCCGGTAAGGCCGAGAACGGGGAGGAGTACAACAGCCCCGGCTATACCGCCTACCCAGCCACCGATCAGATCGGATGCATAAAGCAGTCCCGCGGTCCTGCTTACATCTCCTTCGTTTATAAGATGCAGTTTGTTTCCCAATGGGAATTGAGAACCGGTAATAAATCCGGATAGGAACGGAATGATGAGAAACAGTATTTTTAAGAAAACCTCCCCGAACTGAGAACCCATTAAATCCTTCCCGGCAATAAGAATAATAGGCAGCAGAATCGAAAAACAAATGACGGCCAGCTCAATAGTTCGGAACAGTTTTATACTGTTTTTTATCCGTTCCAGATTCTCGGTCATGAACAGCGCCGCGCAGGCCGCTCCTGCCATAAACGCGGCGACCAGTAATCCGATCCAGGAGAATACGTACCCGTAAAGGGATTGAAACGCAAAAATGATAACCAGGTCGAATATCATGCCGGCAAATCCGGTTGTAACTATGGAGAAGGGTACACCCGAACGAAATACCCGCTTGCTCTTTTTTCCAACAAACAGATAGAAGAGGAGAAAAAGGGTAAACAACAATACGATAATCCAGAGGTTAATCTGTTCGAATTGTGTAAAAATTTTAGCGAAAACAGGAGCAAACAGAGCATTCCAATAGGCGATGCTGTAATACATACCCAAAGGTTTAAAATCGTAATTGATTTTTCGGCTGCCTCCTTCGATGAACTCAGTAAACCAGCTCTGCCATCCCCGGTGTAATGTATTGTCGATATATCGGGGAACAAGTACCTGTGTAGAAATATCCCGCCTTATCAACCGTGAGACAATCCGGTCTGTGTCGATCTCCATGATCTCCGGAAAATCCGAGGATAGGAATAAATTCTTCCCCTCACCCGGAATTACCCGGGTATGAGAGAAAACAGTACCGAGAGTGTGGAAGATACTGCTGTTTAGGTTTTGCAGTTCTTCATTCAACAGTGTTAATGAACCGGGTGCTTCGAAGACGAGGATGCCGCCATTGTTCAATCGATTTTTGGCAAGCGCAAAGAACTCTTTCGTAAAGAACCTGTTTGCCTCTAAATTAGATGGGTTGGTAATACCTACAAAAATGAGGTCATAAGTATCCGGAGTTGTGTTGAGCAGGAGGCGGCCGTCTGCATGGTCTATGGTCACTCTCTTATCGTTTAATTCCGATTCCGTTAACGGTGTGGGATACCGTCTTAATAGAGAAAGAATCTTCGGGTCGATTTCGACATATCGGATAGATGCAATAGACGGGTGTTTTAACATTTCGTTTATCACCCCGCCGGCCCCGCCGCTGATGATCATAATGTCCGAAGGTGCTGGGTGGGCAAGCAGCGGAATGTGAACAAACTGTTCGATAGACGGCATATCCGGTACAGGGACCATCATCTCCTGTGTCCCGTCTATAAAGTAAATATACTGCCCTTCGTTCTCGACAACACAGATATTTCCGTACGGAGAGTTTCCATAGTGGACGATGGGAAGATTTTTCCACTGTGCCTGTATAGATGATTGATGCAGTCTGTCAGCCCAGTTTCCGAACAGCATATAACCGGAGAGCAAAATAAGGACAAGCAAGAGACCAAGAACTGCTTTCTGAAACAGGCCGGTTTTTCTTAAGGGGGCAAGCAACACCATGCAGGCGGCAGCGTTTATCAAAACAACTATGAAGGCCACTTCAATTGTATTGAGATAGAGAACAAAGAGATAGGTACAGACAACTCCGCCGATAATTGTTCCCACGGTTTCATACCCGTAGACCCAGCCCGCAGAGGAGATATCACGTTGTGAGAAGTCATAATAGAGTCTGCTATTGAATGTAAATAACGCACCGTGAAGCATACTTGCAGGTAGTAGGATAAGAAAAGATGAATACATCAAAGTGAAAAGACCGATACTCTCACCGATCGAAACACCGAGAATATTTTTAAGCACGCGAGTCAGAATCACTGCTGCAAGAAAAGAAAAAGAGAAAAGAACTGAGATCAAACTATAAGTGGAGAGCTTTTTTTGGGCCTTCTCGATACATTTGCCTAAAAAGAAACATCCGGCGGCCTCGAGAACGAGCCAGTTCGCAAGAATAATACCAATGCAGAGCTCATTACCGGAAAAGACGATGAGGAGCTCTCTCAGCAGAATAATTTGAGCTACCAGTCCGCTGAATCCCATTACGACTATCGACAGACAAACACGTCCTTTCATAGAACAACATCTAGTATAGAAGTTTTTATACTGTCCCTCAAGAATAAGAGGGGGAGAGTCTATTCTTTCCTCTTTCGAGGAGAATGAACTTCTTTTACCCACCGGATGAAATCATCGACCTCATATGAAGCGATACTCCGGCCTACCAGGTCGAGAGGGAGGTCTTCCAATTTCTTGAAACGAACACATGATTTGCCCACATCATACCTCTTACCCGTAGCTTTGTACTCGGCTTCAAACTCTTGCTTGGCCCTATCATCCATATAGATTGCAGTGAGGTACAACGACATATAATTCTTCTGCGAGCCCAGCGCAGCATACATAAGCGGTTGTTTATTGTATGTGTCCGGATATATCTTTAGGGGCACCTGATACGTGATCATTCCCCAGTTCATCACCTCTTCATAACCCTTCGGAAGATTACGAAGAATCACTCCCCGAACAGTTTCCATCACCTCACGCCGATCCTTGGGGAGCTCAGTCAGGTATTGTTCCACAGTGGAAGCATTTGATTGCATAAACTCACCTCTTTTTCATTTAGAATATACATTTGAATGCACATAGGTCTCAATAAGTTACGTTACTTTACTGAAAAACCATAACAGAATTCAAAAAATCCATCGATAATGGTGCTTTTTGCAAAAAAACCTTGAAGTTTTTGGCTTTGATAGTAAATAATGCTTTATAATAGAACCAATTACCAAAAACTTCAGGATATATTTTCTCGGAGAGGAGGCGTTATGAAAAAGAAAAGGATACCAATTGGCAAATTTCTCGTTTCTCGTGGATTGCTCTCAATAGAACAAGAGCGTGAAATTGCGGCCGAACAGAAATCCTTGGGCGAAAATGATTACCAAGCTTTTGGAAGAATAGCCGTACGTAAAGGCTTTATAAGTGAAAAAGCTGTAAAAAAAGCGATGAAAGACCGAAGTGAGCTTGAAAAAGGGACATAATCACTTTCTCCTTTTTAAACGTGCACATTCTGGCAAGATGTACGGAAGGAGGGTTGATTAAACAATATAAAAAAACCGATAATTGACTGACAATATTTTTTGAGTTAAATTTTACGCACGAGGAGGCATAGATGGGGAATAGTGATTTCCTGTTTGTCCAACCATCTTTTTTTAACGGAATAGCACGTACGCTTGATATATATGGGGCTCTCACTGAATATAACCAGAGTAAAACCGGGGAAGAGGCCGATACCAGAGCGTTAGCAAAAGATGCACAAGCTATCAGAGAAGATATGTCTATCGCTTTTGGAGAGCTTGAAAAAGAGATGAATGGCTAAAAGAAAAACACCCCGACAATACGTACAGATACCCGAAGAACAACTCGAACAAACACTTAACAAGAAAGTTGAACGGTATGTTCAAATGGAGATGTTTAAAGGACCTGTTCCGAGTCCAGAAAAAATGGAGAAATATGAACATCTCTATCCCGGAGCTGTGAAATTTTTCTTTGAAACGTTAAAGAATCAGACAAATCATAGAATAGAACTCGAAAAAGAAGTAATTAGGTCCAATATTAAAAGTGAGAGGCGAGGCTCATGGTTCGGTTTTATCATAGCGATGACTGCCATAATAGGCGGAATTATATTAGCATTATTGGATAAAAAAACAGGTGGAGTTGCAGCTATAATATCGGGACTTAGTTCACTTGTTATAGTTTTTATTATTGGAAAAGTTCGCTCTAAGAAAGAGCTAAATCAGAAGGAATAATTATTCCCAAACCGTTTCAATTCTATCCTGGGTGAATTGCAACGCTTTAGGTCCCCTCAATTTTACACCTTACTTTCCTTGTTTAAATTCTAATTGCTGATTCCTGCGCTCCTCTCATGCCGGGTGGGCTTTCACTTCTTCATACACTAACTTGCTCAACGCACCAGTACCCTTCGCATGCTCAATCGTCATACTCACGAGATTTCCTTTTTCATCGATATCCACATACACATGTTCCCCAATCTCCCGCGTCTCTGCGATGGGATGCGTAGAAAAATCAATTAATGCTGTATCGGTATCTTCAAAGTACTTAATGTTCATTTCTTTTCTCCTCCTCCTCCTATAAAAAGTCAATCATAAGCCTTACAGAAAGCTTATAATCTAGCCGGTTACCCGGCCTCTGCGGCATTGAATGCTCGAAATCTCCTATCAAAAAAGGCATTATGCACTGTCTCTCCATCACTGGATCCATTTCCATTGTGATCACCACTGGTGACCCGGGATAAAATCCCATCTCATAGAGATCTTTTCCTTTTAAATGAAGAGATAATGCTTCGCGAAGATTGGTAATAGTTTCATCCTTTGTCTTTCCCTGTGTTACAACCGGCAGGTGTACTGCTTCTGCAACATACCAGTCCAGTTCGCCTTTATATATATTGATTTGTATTGTTCTTTGTATCGTGGACCTCCTTGCTTTTTTTCTCTTATATTCCTTTTATAGGTAACCAAGAGGTTATCCCGTTCTCTCATTATAACCTATGTTTTCCAAGTTACATGCTTTAATAATGTCATATTCTACTTTTAATAAAACATGGGCGCGGATGTAGTCCCACATAGCCATAATTACTTAAACTAGAGTAATATATTATCGTGCAAACAGGGCATCTTCCGCTGCTCCCATAGGTTTTGAATTAGGAGAATCGATAATAAACGTTTGCATTTTATTTACAGAGCCTTCAGGCTCTATTGTCCAGTGCAGGAGTCTATCACGCTCTTGTTGCAAGCCAATACCCATCTTTTGATAGAGTTCAATTATTTCTTTTTAGGGATACCT
>CAZKZZ010000138.1:0-9886 GCA_964557375.1 uncultured Spirochaetales bacterium
AACCAGTGACTTCTACCGTGTGAAGGTAGCACTCTCCCACTGAGTTAATCGCCCATAACGACCAGATTATAGCACATCTTAGCGCTCATTGTGTAGACTTTTTTTCCGTAATATAATTGTCATATGACTATCGACCATTTTCTCCAGATCGATTCAATTACCTTGCCCACCATCATACTCAGGCTGGGAATAAGTTTTATTCTCTCTGCGATAATCGGCATCGAGCGGGAGAGAAACAGGCAGCCGGCAGGGCTCCGTACGCATATCCTTATCTGCCTCGGCGCCACCATTATCATGATAATATCTCTCTATATTCCGCAATGGTCCGGCGGACGGTACACGAGTGATCCCGGCAGGATTGCAGCTCAAATTGTGACCGGGATCGGTTTTCTCGGTGCCGGTGCTATCTTGAAAATCGGGCTAAACGTCAAAGGGCTGACTACTGCTGCCAACGTGTGGGTGGTAGCCGCGATCGGGATGACCGTCGGTGCGGGGCTCTATATCGCGGCGGCAATCGTGACCGGTTTTACGCTCCTCGTCCTGATTGTTCTCAACAAGATAGAAAATAAATTCTTAAAAAACCAATTGTTCAAAGTACTGACGATTCACTTCAAAGCAAATGCCTCTCAGTTGAATAAAGTCCTTGATATCTTGAAGGAAGAGAATATTTCCGTTTCCAATTTAGATGTGTATGAATCGGAAAAGAAAAAGATGACTATCATAAAAATGATTATTAAAGTTCCCGGAAAATGGGACATTGCCGGAATGTATAAAAGTATCCGAGCTCTCAATGGGGTATTGAAAATTAATCTGCATGAGAACTATGGAGACATGTGATGATTACATTGGAGCATCAGGGAGCAGATTACCACCGTTTTTAAGGATTTGTTCGAACTCTTTGGCCGTAAGGGGGGGAGAGAAATAAAATCCCTGCATCAAATCGCAGTGCAGCCGACGTAAGATTGTATACTGGCCGTAGCTGTTTACTCCTTCCACGATAATGGTTTTGTCTCTACTTTTTGCTAGATTGATGATGTTCTTCAGGAACTCCCGCTCGCTTTCATCATTTTCGATCTCATCGATAAAAACCTTATCAATCTTTAACGCACTGGCAGGGAGCCGTTTCAGATAGCTTAGAGAAGAGAGTCCCGTACCGAAATCATCAATATAAATCTCGACACCTAACGCTGTAAGTTCCTCCATTCGCTGTAAAGTGTGTTCGGGTTTGATCATCTCTTCGGATTCTGTAATTTCAAATTTTACATAGCGGGATGGAAGGTTTTCAGCCTGGCGTAGTGCCGCCTGCAGCACATCCGGTAACTCCTCATTTTCAAACTCAGGTGCAGAGAGATTTATGGACATATACAATTCATAAAAGTCGATCCACCGGCGCAGCTGTTTAGTGGAAGTAAACAGGGCCCATTTACCGATCTCTTTTATTAAACCGATTTCCTCGGCAAGGGGGATGAACTTGTGCGGCCCGATTACACCCTCGATTTGATGGTTCCATCTGATTAAAGCCTCCGCGCCGATGATCTTTCCTTTTATATTAACGATCGGCTGGTAATTGAGTTCAAACTCACCCCCCTGAAAAGCGTTGTATAGGTCCCGCTCTAAAGTCAGTTTTTTTACAGCCTCCTCGTGTATTTTCTTATCGTAGAGCAGATACCACTTTGACTGCTGCTTAGCCTCATTTAATGCAGCTATAGCGTTGCCGATAAGCATAGTCCTTGTATCCCCGTCTTCCGGAAATATAGCGATACCGATATGACAACGGAGAGATATCGTAAAGTTTTGATAATTATGCGGGGAGGTGATTTCATCGTATACTTTCTCGGCAACCTTTGCGGCATCGGTGTTTCGTGTCAAGCGAGTGAGAATAACGACGAGTTCATTCCCTTCACATCTGAAAATGTAATCGCTGTTACGGAGGATCTCTTTTATTTTCACTCCCGCATTTTCTATAAGGATATTCCCGATGCTGTGTCCATGTCTGCGGTTTATATCGGAAAGATTTTCAATACCGATGTAAAGAACCGCCCTTAATTTTTCGTATTCAGAACGGCGTGCTTTTTCGAGTTCCATATCGAGGATAATTTCTAATGAACGCCTGTTGAACAGTCCTGTTACCGGGTCGCGGTATTCGTAATTGATAAGTTTAGTCTCAATTTCCCCAAGTTTGGTGATGTCATGAGAGAAAACACAGACGTGGGTCACCTCCTGCCTCGTTTCGTCGTAGTAGGGATAGTACGAAACATGCATATAGCGAAGATATACGCCGAATTTAAACTTTTCTATGTAGTGGACCTCTTCTCCGGAGAAGCAGCGGTCAAGATAGCCCTTTAACGGGTTTTGAAATTTATCTTCTCCCCACACCTCTGCAACTGTACGGTTTATAATATCTGCTTTTGTTTTGCTGATTGCCTTGCAGTAGCTGTCATTTACCACGGTGTATACATAATTGCGGTCGATAAGGGTAATAAAATCGGATGAGGCATTGATAATATATTCGTATTTTTCATCCATCTCAGTGGTGATGGTAGTACGGTGGTACCAGGGCGTCAAGTGCTCGTGGTGACTAAAAAAAGACCTACTCGGCTTACTTGTACTGCCTCAAACCTTGTTGCGCACCGGGTTGGGGGGAGGAAAGGTAATGGTTGCCTTCGTTCCGTTGTTGGAAGTAATCTCATACGTACCGTTTATTTGGTCGATGAGAATATGGATAAGCTGCATTCCTAAAGTTTCCGGATTGCTTTCACTGAAAAGCGTGGAGATACCGGTCCCGTTGTCCTGTACAACAAGCCGGTAGTATGCATCCGGTAATGCGTGAAATTGAATATCTATGTTGCCGGTAGCTGAGTCAGGAAAAGCGTGCTTGATCGAGTTTGAAATCAGTTCGTTGAGGATCAAAGCACAGGGGACTGCTGTATCGATTGGAAGGGCCATTCTTTCGATTTCCGTGCTTACTTCAATACAGATTGTAGGATTTCGGAGGCCGATGATATCGTGAACAACGGATTCGATAAACTCGTCCGAATTAATTCTGGAAATCCTCTGAGAGCGATATGCCCGCTCATGGACGAGGGCCATAGCATGTATTCTGCTTATGTAATCGAGGGCTGATTCCCGGAAGTCGGGATGCTCTTTTGCTTCGAGCTGTAGTGTGAGAAGGCTTTTCATGATCATGAGGTTGTTCTTTACCCGATGGTTGATTTCCTTCAACAAAACTTCTTTCTCTTCAAGATTCTGTTTAATCGCAGATTGAGTTTTTTTCTTCTCCACTATTTTCCATATCTCTTGCATGAACAGGCCCAAATGCCGGGTGTCTTCTTCAGTATAGTGTGTTTTTTTATTGCCGACTCCTGCAATCATCTTGACTTTCCCTTCGTCTATAACCGGAACGCTCATATGCCTGATGATTGGGACATGGCCGGAAGGATACCCTGTCTTCTCTTCGAGAGTCTGATAGTCATTATGTATGGCCGGTTGTTTTGTCCGGAAACAGTCCGCCCAAACCCCGGCCCGTTCTATAGGATAGTGGGTTGATTCAATCGCAAAGTTGCACTGTTCGCGGACCTTTCTCGACCATGTAAACAGACTGATGTTCACTTGGTCGTTCTCTATAAAATGAACATAGCCTATTTCACTCCCCGTTTGACGTACCGCTTCCTCCAGCCCGTAATTAATGATCTCTTTGATATCCGTGTCCTGCATCTGCGTAAGCTTGTACAGGGTGTTTATCTGCTCTTCTTTGATGTGTCGTGCCGCTTCGGCCTGTTCCTTTTCATTCTGCTGCTCCAGATCAAAAAGGGAGAAACCAATGTTGTCCGCTATCTCTTTGAACAGCTCTTTTTCTTCATTATCATGTGCAAATTGTTTGGGAATGGAAATAGCCATTACCCCGTATATTCGAGAATCGTGTTTAACCGTAACACTCATGGCGGCGCTGTCCTGATATTCGTCTGAAAGCGGGCACCCGCGGCATTCTGAAGAAGGCTGTAATGCTACATAGAGGCCGCCATGTTCAGTAACTTCTTTGATACACACCGGTAATTCCTTTTTTTGAAGTGTCTCCCTGAAAGAAGAGAGTATTTTGTCCGATTCAGCACCATAGACCTCGGTAAAATTCCCTTCACTGTCTTTAAGGGCTATGTACGCATGGTGATACCCGCGATACTCAGTGAGAAGCGAACAGGAACGTGTCAGAAGTACTTCTCTGTTCTGTTCATGGGTCATCAATGTATTGATAACTCGCAGTGCTTGGAGAACTGAATTGAGGTGTTCGATTTTTTCTGAGTGATTGCGTTTTTCAGTAATATCTTCGAACGTCGTATAAACTTGATGGGGTGTATTTGACTCAGGGTAGAAAAGAGGAATCGCATTCACATTGAGCCAGCGGTATTCTTTCTGCTTCGGATTATATACTCCCATTACAACATCTTCGACTTTCTTTCCGGTCCTCAATGCGGTCATGGAGGGATGTCTTTCTCCGGGGAAAGGAGAGCCGTCAGGTTGAAGGGCGCTCCACTCCGGAGACCGGGAGGTCCTTTTTTTAAGCTCGTGGGTTGATAAGCCTAGAATCCGTTCAGCCGCGGGGTTGACTGAAAGAATTTTCCCTGTTCTGTCCTGATATACCACACCGAGAAGCATGGTTTCGAATAAGGTCCTGTATTGCCGCTCACTTTCCCACAGTCGATGTTCAATGCTGTTTTTATACAGTGCAGTCTCAATTGCCCCTTTCAATTCTGCCTGCTTAAACGGTTTGGTCAAATACCCATACGGCTCTGTTTTTTTGATCTCTTCGATGGTGGTGTCGTCGGTAAGGGCTGTGACATAGATAACCGGAATTTGATGGTCAAAGCGGAGCTGCTTTGCCACCTTAATTCCGTTCTCTCCGGATTTGAGTTTGATATCGACAAGGGCGAGGTCTGTTTGATGATTGCTTATAAGAGCGAATGCTTCTTCCCCTGTAGCGGCCGGCCCTATTACATCGTAGCCGAGTGAACGAATTGTTAACCTCATATCCTCTGCTACAATAAGATTATCTTCTATTATTAAAATTTGCGGTTTACGTTTCATAGCGTAACTTCTTATATTATAAAGCAAATCTATCGCAAGTTAAATAAGGAGATCACATGCACGTTACCGCGAAAAAAAGGATATTTCTGTTAAGCTTACTCCTCGTATTCCTGTTCTCAGGATTGCAGCTTTTCGGAGAAAATATGGAAGAACCCTCAAATCCTGTCTGCAGGATTAAAACAAATTACGGATCTATTGAAATCGAATTATTCGAGCATGCCGCACCGAAGACCGTTGCAAATTTCTTAGGTCTGGCCCAGGGAGAAAAATCGTATACGGATGTAAAAACCGGTGAGGAGAAAAAAGGACGTTACTACGACGGACTTACATTCCACCGGGTAATCGATGAGTTCATGATTCAGGGAGGAGACCCTAAAGGAGACGGAACCGGCGGGCCCGGCTACACGTTTAATGACGAGATGAATGCGGAAGCGTTAGGTCTCGATGAGATTAACGCAATTGATGAGCAGGGGGCTCCCCATAACTGGCTGCTTATCAGAACACAGGAACAGTTCAACCAGATGGTGCTTGCGCCACTCTTTCAGGAGATGGGCATTTCCAGTCAGGAAGAACTCGACAATCGACGGGAAGAGTTCAATGAAAGAATCAAAACACTGACTTTACAGGATGTGTATGAGAATATCGGCTATCAGTACGAAGATTCTCTTCCTTCTTATAGACCGCTGCGGGGATATGTGGCAATGGCCAATTCAGGCCCGAACACAAACGGGTCTCAATTTTTCATCAACCTGATCGACACGCCGTGGCTTACCGGTAAGCACACGGTGTTTGGTAAGGTCATTGACGGGATGGATGTAGTCGATAAAATCGGCAAGGTGGAAACGGACGAGCAAAACAAACCGGTAGACCCGGTAAAAATCATTTCTGTCCGCCGGATAGATTAAGACTCCTTGAAATCGATATTGAAAGGCTATCGTCCTATTACTCTTCCTCTGCAATCGTATCGAATGAGTAGTGGACTTCCTGGAATCGGGAGCGAAACTCCTTTACCTCTTCGCCTATATACTTGCCGTCCATTAGGCACGACTTGAATAAATCGGCAATGATATCCATCTCCGGTTCATTCATCCCAACCCGTGTCATCTCCTGCACTCCGAGCCGGATTCCTGCAGGATTGGTAACATTTTCCAGAGGTTCGTGGGGAAGCAGATTCATATTGAGAATAATATTGTTGTCTTTCAAATGACGGGCCACTTCATCCCCGCCGCCGAACTCCGATACTTCGAGCGCCAACTGATGGCTTTCGGTATAGCCGAAATCAGCGCCCTGGACGTTGAACCCCAGCTCGTGCAGTTTTTTCCCGAAGTATTTTGCATTGGCGACCACCTGTTCCGCATACTCCTTACCGAACTCCATAAACTCATAGGCGGTGATCGCAAGCGGCACTAAGGTATCGAGGTGATGGTTCGAAGAAGAGCCCGGAAACGCCCCTTTATCGATTTTCCGCCACTCAGATTCACCGGCATTGCTCAAGACAAGCCCGCGCTGAGAGCCGAAAAACGTTTTATGACTCGAACCGGTCATGATTGTCGCCCCTTCCTGCAGAGGATTTTGAAACTTCCCGCCCGCAATCAAGCCGAGCACATGGGCGGCATCGTAGAAGATTGTAATTCCCTGGTCTCTGCAGGCAGCAGCAATTTCTTTTACCGGCTCAGGAAACAGGAAGAGACTTTTCCCGAATATGATCACTTTCACGGGAAGAATTTTGATCAACTCAATGGTTCGATCAACATCGATATGATATCCGTCCTTGGTGATAGGAAAGTTAATAATATTGGTGGTGTACTTTCCTACCGAACCGACGCGGTGATGGCTGATATGACCGCCGCCGGGAGTCGAGTTTACCATCACCAGGTCCCCAGGGTGGATATATCTGCTAAACGTTGCATCATTGGCAATGGTCCCGCTTATGGGCCGGACGTCGATATGCCTGCAGTGAAAGAGGCTTTTTAGATGTTTTTTTACCCGGGCCTCGATTTCATCGATAATTTCGGTGCCTTGGTAATATCGTTCTCCGGGATGGCCTTCGGCGTATCGATGAGCAAAATCAGAACCCATAACCTCCCTGGCCCTGTTGCTCAATACATTTTCACTGGCAATCAGGTTGATCGTCTCCGACCGCCATGCGTTCTGCTGTTTTACCAACTTCTCTATTTGATGTACGTTTCGTTCATACATTATTATTTCTGCCTCACAATGTTTCGGTTTCAAGTACCTTACTGGGATTGTTCTCAACCGTCAAGATGGTAGAATCTTCTCTTTTCCTTCTATAATATAGAGAGAGGAGCGTAACAATGTTCGAGGCACGAGGTTCATTAGCACTCATTAAGCCGGAGCTGGTAAACAGAGTCGTTTTATTCGGAGATATCCACGGTGATTTCGACAGTTTTGAAGAAGGACTTACCCATTGGGGCGAGGATGATCTGCTCGTCCTGTTAGGCGATTATGCCGACCGAGGGCCGGAAGGAGTCGAGGTAATCGAGAAGACCGCCGAGTTGATGGAAAACTACCCGGATAGAGTGATTGCCCTGCAGGGGAACCATGAAGTGTATACGGAAGACGGCGAACCAACCTTTGCTCCGTGCACGTTAATTGAAGAAGTTACACGCAAGCGGGGGTCCTGGAAACAGTACTGGTCTTTTTTAAGTGGGTTTTTCTCGAAGCTTTTCCTCTCTGCACTGTTTCCCGGTCATTTTCTCTTTGTTCATGGAGGGATCCACAGTTCCATTACCGGAGTGCACGACCTCGAATCTCCCCGAGGGAAAATATTCCCGAGCTTTTTCTGGAGTGACCCGGGTGACGAGCCGGGGGAACGGGCTAATATGCGGGGGATCGGGACGGTGTTCGGCCCGGATGTAAGTAACACAGTACTCACTTCACTCGGTGTTACCACACTTCTGAGAAGCCATGAACCGAGGAAGGCCCGGAGGGGACCGGCTGTTCAACACGAGGGGCGGATCATAACCACCAGTTCTACTACGATCTACGGCGGTAAGGCGTTTATCCTCACTATCGATCCGGACCGGCCTCTCTCGGAACCGGAAAATCTGGAAAACGCAACCCGTTTTCTCTGATTTCGGGTTCATACTCACTATACACCCTATACGCGCCATTGTGCCGCTGGACAAACAATCACTGAATGTGCTACAAACCAAAAACTATGCAGAATAAAATGATCCGAATTATTTCCATATGTATATTGATAGGTCTTATTACACCGGTGGCTATTTCTGCAACCGGAGAGGGCATTGAAAAGAAACTTTCTCCGGGGGAGCTCAATCGTATCGAACAGGGAGAGCTGGTGTATAAAGAAAAGGAAGTCGAAGGGAGTGTCTGGCCGGAGAGGAAGATTTATGCAGTAATTCCGGTGGAACCGGTGGAAGCAGCGGCCGTATTCGCCGATTATGAATATCAAAAAGAGTACATTCCGGATATGGTAGAGGCAACGGTGATCCGGCAGGACTCACCGACGGAGACCGTCGTTTCCTATCTAGTGGAGATGCCCTGGCCGGTGGTAAAAGAGGAGTTCACCAATAGCCACACCATCAAAACGTATCGTGAAGATGGGGGAGATGGGTATCTCATAGCATGGGAACAGCTCGACGGCAGCTCGGCTGAAAACAGCCATGGCTCGGCACGGTTTGAACCGTACGATGAGGGTAGATGCATCATGGAATACACCTCCTTCATCCAACCGAAATCAGCTCTAGCGGGGCTCGGTTTTGTCGAAAAAAAAGGGAAAGAAAATCTGAAAAAATCGGTCACTGCCTTAATCGATGAGATAATCGAAGTGCGCCGAAACAAGACCAACCTGTTGTTAGAACAACTGCAGCAGCTCCAAGCCGCTCTCGACGGAACCTACGTCTACTAAACGAAATTTTGCATCGGGATGATATCTCAATAATCTAAACGTAAAATAATGCGGCCCCGCCTTACTCTATCGTTTTAATGCGGCCTTTTTAACACTGCTTTAAAAAGACGGTCAGTAAGCCGGGCCGGGAGCCGCGCCAAAATATTCCGGCCGACATCATTGTTGACCCGGTAGCGGAGGCGAGGCCGATTACTGTACAGTGCTTTGCGGATTACAGCGGCCACCCTTAGCGGTTGGACCGCCTTTTTTTGCTCCCGTTCTACTAAATCCGCAATTTTTTCAAGATACTGTCTGAAATAGACCGAAACAGTTGCTGCTTCCATAAAGCAGGGCCGGTTGGACTGGAGAAGAGCGGTTTCTACCGGGCCGGGCTGAATGATGATCACCTTGATCTCGAGAAGCTGGAGTTCCCGCCGCAGGGCATCGGAGTACGCTTCTACCCCGAATTTGGTAATGGAGTAGAGTCCGTTGAAACAGGCGGACAGCCGGGCAGTTTCTGAGCTCATATTTACAATGCGGCCTCTCTCTGCAAATAACAGCGGAAAGAAGTGACGATTGACACGGTACATCCCGGTGAGGTTCGTCTCGAGCATCTGCGAGAAAACGGCAGCATCGGTTTCTATCAGGGGAGCTGTGCGGAAAATACCGGCAGTGTTGACGATGCCGTGGATGCCGTCACATCGGCTGCTTATCTCCTTACATGCGTTTTGCACGCTCTCTTCCCGGGTCACGTCTATTATCACCGGAATTATCTCACCGGCGGGATCCACACCTGATGTCGGCCCAGGATTAATATCCCCTGCAAACACCCGGTGTCCGTCGGCTGCGAGGATCTCCGCAACGGCCCAGCCGATCCCGCCCGCAGCGCCTGTTACCAGATAATTTCGTTTTTCCATGCAAGGGGAGTGTACCATT
>CAZKZZ010000139.1:0-9877 GCA_964557375.1 uncultured Spirochaetales bacterium
GAGCTGTACCATGGCACTCGAGGACGCGCTGGACGCCTCGATGACGGTCTCCGGGATGTCTTTCGGCTGAGAGAAGGGGCCGCAGACGTACATCCCGTCACGTGAGGTCATGACCGGATAGAACGGTTTGGTCCTGGCAAACCCGCTGTTGTTCAGCTCGATACCGAACATATCGGCGAGTTCCCGCGCTTCAGCCGGAGGCTGCAGGCCGGAGGAGAGGACGACCATATCGAACTCTTTGGTCTTATAGGACCCGTCCTCCTCATCGACGTAGCCGATCCGCAGGTTCTTGTTGTCCTCGAGCTCTTCTACTTTGGATGGTCGGCACCGGATGAAATTGATGCCCAGTTCCTTGGCCCGCTCGTAATATGCATCGAACCCTTTTCCGTGGGCCCGAATATCCATAAAGAATATGTCGCACTGGAGCTCTTCCTCGTGCTCTTTGGCTATAATAGCCTCTTTTATTGCGTACATACAGCAGACCGATGAACAGAAGGTGTTGTCATGGTCTCGTGAACCTACACACTGGATAAAGGCCACCCGCTCCGGTTTGGAGTAGTCGGAAGGCCGTAAGACCTGCCCCATAAACGGTCCGCTCGCGGAGAGGATCCGTTCGAACTGGAGACTCGAAACCACGTTGGGGAAATGGGCGTATCCGTATTCCGGTTTCTGCTTTGCATCGTAGAGACAGAACCCGGGAGAGAGAATCACCGCTCCGGTCTCTATATCGACGATTTTGTCCTCCTGGTCGTAGTCGATTGCCCCTGCAGGACAGGTGTCTTCACAGATACCGCAGGCGCCGTACTGGAAATGGACACAGTTGTCCCGGTCTATGACCGGCACGTTGGGAAGCGCCTGAGGAAAGGGGATGTACACACTCGGTCTTCCCCGGAGGCCCACTTCGAACTCGGAGAGCTGCTGCTCCGGTTTCTTTTCGAAGACGGTGTCGAGTCTGATGGAGTTTGTGGGACAGACGGATACACACGCTCCGCAGGAGAGACACACTTCACTGCCCCGATGGTAGGGAGTGTCCACCCGCATCTCCGCACCGCGTCCGACGAAATCGGCCACGCCCGGACCCATCCGCTCCCGGCAGATCCGCACACACAGGCCGCAGAGGATACAGTCGTCGTCCTCTTTCTCGAACCTCGTATCGGTTAAACCGTACCGTACGGCGAGGTCTTTTACCACCTGGACGTCGGGACAGCGGGCCATGAGCAGTTCGGTGGTCATCTTCCTGCTCCTGTGGACCCGTTCGTTGTCGGTCTCGACAATCAGACCTTCCCACACCGGATAGTTGCAGGAGGTGACCATTTTTTTCCGTTTTCCGGCGGTAATCTCTACCACACAGATCCTGCAGCCGCCGTGGGCTTCCAATGCGTTATTAAAACAGAGGGTAGGAATGTTGAGTCCCTGAGCAGTTGCCACCTCTAAGATGGTCTGCCCCTCCTCCGCTTCGATTTCATATCCGTTTAAGGTAATGGTTATTTTTTTTACTTCGTTATTACCGCTATTACCGTTATTGCCGTTATTACCACTCATGCTACTACCTCATGTACACGGGCTCGCTTGATTGCATCGAACTTGCAGGTGTCGTAACACACTCCGCATTTAATGCACACATCCTGATCGATGGAATGGACCTCTTTCTTCTCGCCGGAGATCGCTTCCACCGGACACTTTTTCTTACAGGCGCCGCACCCTGTGCAGGCGTCTTCAATAATCCGGAGCTGAAACAGCGGCTTGCACACCCCGGACGGACAGTACTTCTCATTGATGTGTGTTTCGTATTCGTTCCGGAAATATTTGAGCGTGGTCATAACCGGATTTGCCGCAGTCGTACCGAGCGCGCAGAGGGCCGTATCTTTGAGGTAATCTGCCATCTCTTCTAAGGTGTCGAGGTCTTCCGGTTTACCGTTGCCGGCGCAAATCTCTTCTAAGATAGCCAGCATCCGCCGGACCCCTTCTCTGCATGCGGTACATTTCCCGCACGACTCCCCTTTGAGGAAATCGACGAAGTAGCGGGCAAAATCCACCATGCAGGTATCTTCGTCTAAGACGATCATGCCTCCGGACCCCATCATGGATCCTACCTTGGTAAGTTCATCGAAATCGACCGGAAGGTCGAGATACTGCTCGGGGATACAGCCGCCGGACGGTCCGCCGGTCTGTACCGCTTTGAACTTTTTGCCTCCGGGGATGCCCCCGCCGATGTCGTAGATGATCTCCCTGAGGGTTATGCCCATAGGTACTTCTACCAGACCGGTGTTGTGGATCTTACCGACTAAGGAGAATATCTTCGTCCCCTTGCTCCCTTCGGTGCCCACCTTGTTGTATGCATCCGGGCCGTGGCGAAAGATGCGGGTGACATTCGCCCAGCTCTCCACGTTATTGAGAATACTCGGCTGATCGTAGAGCCCTTTCTCAACGGTGTGGACATACTTCGCCCGGGGCCGCCCTACTCGGCCTTCGATCGAGGCCATGAGTGCTGTCGACTCACCGCAGACGAAGGCCCCGGCCCCCTTCACTACTTCGATATCGAAGCTGTGGCCGGTACCGAGAATATTTTCTCCTAAGAGGTTGTACTCCCGCGCCTGGGCGAGGGCGTGTTTGAGATGGTCCACTGCAAGAGGATATTCGGCCCTGACATACACGAACCCGTTGTGGGAGCCCACCCCGAAGGAGCCGATTACCATCCCCTCGATCACTGAGTGGGGATTGCCTTCCAAGACCGAGCGGTCCATATAAGCACCGGGGTCTCCCTCGTCTGCATTGCAGATAATGTAGATGGTCCCGTCGCCTTCTTCTGCAGCGTGTTTTCCGGTCTCCCACTTTCTGCCGGCGGGAAATCCTCCCCCGCCCCGGCCTCTTAAGCCCGCTTCTTTGATGGCGGGGATGACCGTATCAGGTTTTCCGCTTTTGAGGAGGTCCGCCATGGCGGTATAACCGCCCGCGGCAATATAGTCATCGATACTGATAGGCTCGATATCTTCGTTCATCCCCAAAATCCAGCGGAGCTGCTTCTGGTAGAAGGGAATCTCGTCCCGGTTTCGTTTTTTCTTCTTGTCCGCGGGGTCCTTGTAGAGGAGCCGTTCCACGACTCCGTCGCCCTGCACACTCTCGGAGACGATCTCCGCTACGTCTTTCGGAGCCACTTTCTGATAGAGGAGCTGCTGGTCCTTGAGGATGACGATCGGTTCGATCTCACAGAAACCGAGACATCCGGTAAGCCGGATATCCACCTTGTCACTCAACCCCGCTTTGGCGAGCTCTTCATCGAATGCTGCTGCCACCTCTCTGCTTCCTCTCAGGACACAGCAGGTGGCATCTGTTGATATAATAATCTCAGACTTTCCGTTGTTCTTACCGGAAGTGAGTTTTTCTCTGTATTTTTCCAGTGCTTGTGGAGTTTCTAATTTCACGACTACTCCTTTTTTGCGTAGGTATCGATAAGTTTCGGCACCCCGCCGATTGCCATATTGCCGTGGTACTGTCCGTCTACGACTACGATCGGCCCTAAAGCACAGGCGCCCAAGCAGTTGACCGTCTCTAAGGTAAAGAGTCTGTCTTCGGTGGTCATCCCCGGGTTGATGCTCAAAATCCGTTTGATCTCATCGAGGATACGTCCGGCACCCCGGACATGACAGGCTGTTCCCATGCACACCTGCATGATGTGTTTACCCCGCGGCTCGAGGCTGAACGCCTTGTAAAAACTCGCCGTCCCGTACACCTCGGCAAAGGGGAGTTTGAGCCGGTGGCTTATTCTGCGCAGCGCGTCTTCGGGGAGGTAATTGAACGCTTCATGCACCTCCTGGAGAATCTGGATGAGGTATCGCTGTTTCGCTCCGATCGCCTCAATTATCTGGTCGGTCTTCTCGACGAAATCGGTTTTCTCCTGCTCGTATTCTCCCGGAATCCGGATGATGTACTGCACCGGGCACGCTGCCATACAGGCCCCGCAGCCGGTACACTTGTCGGCGTCCACAGAGCGGGCCTTCTTCTTTACTTTGACCGTAAAGCGGCCGGCCTCTCCGGTTACCCCTTCGATCTGTGAGTAAGTAAGAAGCTCTATGTTGTTGTGTCTGCTCGCCTCGACCAGCTTGGGAGAGACGATACACATCGAACAGTCGTTGGTAGGAAATGTCTTATCGAGCTGGGTCATGACGCCGCCGATAGAGGGGCCTTTTTCTACCAGGTACACCTTGTACCCGCTGTCCGCTAAATCAAGAGACGCCTGAATACCGGCGATGCCCGCACCGACGACCATGACTGAGCCGACTTTACCGTTTTTACCGGAACCGTTGCCGCCCGAAGTGTCAGGTCCCCGCTTTTTTAGTTCCTGGACCTGTTCGAGGGCCTGTTCTTGTATTTCTTTTATATCAGACATAGGCTACCCGCTTTCCTTTATTCCTTTTAAGGTCGCATCGACATTCTTCTTGATCTGCTTGGGGTCTACTTCCCCTTCTTCGAGGAGGAGATTGATGCAGTCTCTGCGAAACTCGTTGGCCGCGGTTCCGATCTGTTCAACCTTTTCGAGCAGATCAGGAGGAGCGTGCCCTTCCTTTACCGCCAGGTTCCGCAGTGCCATCATGATGTGGGAGAAATCCACATCTTGGGGACAATTTGCCGAGCAGGTGTAACATTGCGAGCAGAGCCAGATGATCTTGGAGCTCAACACCTGCTCCCGCATCCCTAAAAGAATCATCCTGATGATCTTTCTCGGATTGTACTCGTGCTCCACATGGAATACCGGACAACCGGCCGTACAGGTCCCGCAGGCAAAACACTTCTTGATGTTCTCCCCGCCGGGCAGTTTTGCTATCTCAAACTTGAAATTGGGGTCAAGTGATGTATCAATAACTATTTTTTCCATAGTACCTTTAAACCTCCGCTTCTTTTACACCACCGGGCGGGGGGTCAATCCCGCTTTCTCTACGATTCCAGGTAGGCGGTGTTCCCATTCGATTGCCATGATGTGTACACCGGCAATCCCTTCCATGTCCTGAAATTCCTTTATTTGATCAACACAGATCTCGATCCCTTCAGCAGCTTTATCTTCAGCCTTGGAGAGCCGGTCTATGTAATAATCGGGGACACTCAAGCCCGCGACGTTATCACGCATGTATCGGGCCATACCGAGTGATTTGAGCGGGGTCAAACCCGCTAAAATCTTTACCCGTTTATGCAGCTCCCGCTCCCGCACCTGCTTCATCCAGGTCCGAAACCGCTCCATATCGTAGATACACTGGGTCTGGATAAAATCAACCCCTGCATTCGCCTTTTTTGCAAGCCTGATGACCCGGTATTCGAACGGGTCCCCGAATGGGTTTGCCGCCGCACCGATAAACATACGCGGCTCCACTACAGGTGCTTTCTTGCTGTTTTTTATCTCATCGCCGCAGATGAACTTTTTATCGTCCCGCATGCAGCGCATCATATCGATGAGCTGGATGGAGTCGATATCATAGACATTTTTACAAGTCGAGTGATTACCAAACGACTGATGGTCACCGCTTAGGGCAAGCATGTTCTTGAGCCCCAAGGCGTAAGCGCCTAAAATATCACTCTGTATGGCGATTCGGTTCCTGTCTCTGCAGGTAAACTGGATGACCGGCTCGAGACCTTCCTGAAAGGCGAGCATGCCCGCCGCGATCGATGACATTCTCACAATTGCAGTCTGGTTATCGGTAATATTGACCGCATCGACACATCCTTTGAGGTGCCCCGCTTTCTTTTTGATTGTTTCGACATCGGCACTCTTCGGGGGTCCGAGCTCACCGGTTACGGCAAACTCACCTGCTGCAAGTACTTTTTCCAGGTTGCTTCCTGATTTCAATTCGCTCATAGTACCATATCTTCCCTGATAATTTTGCCGGGACCACCGTCCCGTCCGGTACTCCAATCTTTTACCGGTTCGTTTTCTTCGAGTTTATGCAGAAGACCGAGGCTTTTCATCCGGTCGTAGATAAGCTGCCAGCCGCAGTCGATCGTTTCGGGGTCAACCTCACACATTCCGTCCTGGGACCCGCCGCAGGGGCCGTTTAAGAGGCTTTTCGAACAACGGGCGATGGGGCAGATGCCTCCGTATTTGTCCAGGACGCAATTGCCGCATCCGGCGCACCGCTCGCTCCACACCCCCTGCTCTAAGGTCGTGCCGTAGAACTTGGTATTGAGACCGGGGATTACCCGGGCCCCTTCGAACACCTCTCCTAAAAACTGGACGCCTACGCCGCAGGCAAGAGAAAGCACCGCATCGGCAGAGCGAATCTCTTCCCGTACCGGGTCAAAAAACTCCTTGTCGCACTGCCGCTCGATCGTATCTTCGACGATTTCCATGCTCTTGCCGTTTTTCTTGTTTGCAAGCCGTATCGCGGAGGCCACTTCTTTTACTTCTTTATCACCGCCTGCCATACAGACGGTCACGCATGTTCCGCATCCTAAAATAAACAGTTTGTCGAACTCTTTTATTGAATCGTAAATCTCGTCAAAAGGCTTTCTGACTGCAGTTATCACGCCTTTACTCCTTCTATCATTAACCGGTGTTGGTTACATATTCCTTCATCTCTTCTACGATCGTTGTAAACTTGTAGGTGTCGACCGAGGAGAGAAAATCCATCCGAACGAGGTTCTCATCTATACCGGCGCTCTCGAGGGTCTCTTTTACCATATCTACCCGCTTTCTCGCCCGTTTATTACCCCGGATGTACTGGCAGTTGTCCACCGGACAGCCGAGAACGAGGACCGCGTCGTAGCCGTTTTCCAGCGCGTTGAGGATATGGATTACTTCCATCTTTCCCGCGCAGGGCAGGGGGACGATATCCACCCCTTCGAGTACGTTCGGATCGACCTCTTCAGCTGCCTGCAGGCTCGAGTTCTCACAGCAAAACGCTACGATAGTATTTTTTTTCTCTGCCATAGTATCTCTCTACCTTATATCTTTTATCTTCCCATTCGGGCCGTCATAATCGAATCACTGTAGGCCGGCAGATGGATCGCTTTTGCCGGGCACTCTCCGGCGCAGATCCCGCACCGCTTGCACGCTTCCGGCATGCTCGCAGCGGCCCCTTTGGTGTGGTCCACATACATCGCCTTGTACGGACAGCTCCTCACACAGGTAAGACAGAGAACACATTTGTCCGGATCCACGACCGCACTGGAGTCTTCCACCCGCATCGTTTTTGGGGAAAGGAAGCTGTCCGCGGTTTCCGCTACAGCCTTTGCCTCCTGAATGATATCGGGAATATAGAATGTGCCCCGGGCGGACCCGACCACATAAACACCTTCCCGGTTTGTCTCTCCGGGGAAGAGGTGAATGTTGTTCTCCTGCATGAGACCTGTCTCATCGAGGGAGACACCGGCGGTTTCCGCAAGCACCGGATCGACTTTTGCCTCCAGTCCGTACCTGCTGACTGCGAGAAAATCACACTGTGCGACAAGAGGCGTCTGGAGTACTGTGTCGGTGCAGGACACGGCGACCTTATCTCCGTTTTCCTGAAAAGAGATGGTATCGTATTTGACGATATCGACACCTTCATCACGGACGGTGTCGTAAAACTTTTCCAGATCGAGTGAGGCCACCCGCACGTCCCTCAAGAAGAGGTGAACTTGAAACAGCTCCTGTTCCTGCATCTTGCGGGCCATGGAGAGGGCCATTTCCGTGCTTGCTTTGGTTTCGTCGAGAAACAGATCGAGTACGATACCGATGTTCCGGGCAACCCGCTTTTTCCCCAGCTCCGCCGCCTTCTCTCCCGCCTGCTCGACAGGAAGGATGAGGGAGGATTTTTCCCGGGGTCCGCCCGCGGCTGCCTCCTCGAACCACTGATCGTTCGAAACGATTCCCGGTGCGAGGACCACGGCCCCGCAGTCGATTGTCCGTTTTCCCGAGGGTGTGAGAATCTCAGCCTTGAAAGCACCGGGCCGACCTTCGAGATGGTCGAGGGTGGATTCGGTGAACACTTCGATGGATTCGAGGTCCTTAGAGAACTCCGCCATACTGCTTCTGTCCGCATCGGAGGAAAACTCCGTGAGGGTGTCGGTCAGTTCTCCGCCGAGCCGGTCCTTTTTTTCGACCAACGTCGTTTTATATCCGTAGCTGTTGAGCGCGGCTGCAGTCTGTACACCGCCGATCCCCCCGCCGATTACCAGAACATTCTGATTGATATCGGCGCTGTCGATTTCGAAAACCGGGATCTCTTCGAGAACACGGAGTGCCTGCTTGCACCTTTCGATGATTTTCTCGAGGGCCGCCTCACTCTTTCCAAGTGAACGCACTTCGAGCGGAAGCAGATTTCCCGAAGCTATTCCCGCCGCTTCCGCGGCCTCTTCACGCGCCTTCGCTGATTTTGCGGGGGAAAAACCGACAATCAGGGCTTTTTTATACCCCTTCTTTTTCAGCACCTTTGCCAGCGGCGTTACATCGGCGAGGGTGGTCTCCGGTAGATAATGAAGGTCCCCCTTGCTGATAAGCCCGCCGAACTCGAGCCGCTTGGCTATCTCCCGCGACTGTTCTTCCGTAATTCTGTTTCCATCACTTCCTGTGATGAACACGCCTGCCTTTATCTGCTGTTCACTCATGCTTATACTTTCCCATTTCTAATGCGGTTGCTTTTGCTGCCGCGATACTGCTCGGTATTGTAAGCGGTTCTTTGCAGGTCCCTGATACGAACACATTATCTTTGACCGTGGTGAAAAAACCGAACTCGTCCCTGGAGAGACCGAACTGTTCTGCAATCTTCGGAGAATCCGCCGCTGCGCCGAGACCGACGGAGAGGACGACCGCGTCATGCTCGACGATAGTATCTTCATCATCCCCCATATTCTCGATAAGCAGTTTCAGCTTGCCGCTTGCCAGCTCTTCTACCTTAAACGGGACGCCCCGTACGAACCGGACACCTAAATCAACAAGTTCCTGTTTGAATTGAGTAAAGTTTTTATCAAAGTTTTGAAGATCGATATAATAGATGGTAACTTCTGCTTCCGGATTTCGGTATTTGACGATCCGGGCCATGCGCATAGCATACGCACAGCACACGCCGGAGCAGTAATTTCTCCCGATTACCGGATCACGCGATCCGACACACTGGATAAAAGCGATACTTTCGTCTTTTTTGGTAAGATAGTAGCTGCGGCTCAGGATATCTTCCGCTTCTGTTCCGGTAAATACGTTTTTCGCCTGGCCGTAGCTGTACCGCGGCTTCTGTTCCGCGTCAAACGGATCGTGCCCGGTTGCCACGAGTACACCGTCCGCTGTAAAGGTCACCCCTGCTGAATCACTCTTTCCGGTAATAGCTCCCTGGCCGCAGGCGGCCATGCATTTATCACACTCTTCACCGCGGTGCAGCCTGCATTTTGTGTAATCAATTTCATACTGGACGAGCTCGCCCCGGTGGTACTTGGTAATACACCCCTCCGGACAGGCTTCCACACAGGCATCACATCCATTACATTTTTTATAGTCGATGGAAGGATTCTTTTGACGGCCCTGCAGGGTCACTTTCTTTCCGTCGTTCGAGGCCGATTCAATGGTAATGCCGGACTTTGCCCGAACATTACTATGCATCAGCGAATTATACACCTGAGTATGCCCAACGCACACACCGCATCTGCTGCAGCTGTCGGTAGCTTTACAGCAGTATTCGAGCAGTTTGCCCCCGAACATACTATTCTTTTCGATCATCTCTACCTGATGTCCCCGATCCGCCAATTCGAGTCCGGCGGTGGAGCCGGAAACACCGCTACCAATAACTAAAAACTTTCCCATACTAATATATTGACCGTGTCCTTTTCACTTGATATTATCCCTCGATTTACACGCAACGCCAGTTCGTAATATACACCCCGTTTTTAACTCAGATATTGTAGTTTTTTACTTTTCTTT
>CAZKZZ010000140.1:0-9869 GCA_964557375.1 uncultured Spirochaetales bacterium
TTTTAGCCAAAACATCCCAGTGATGTGCTGATTGCAATACATTTTGTGTCGAATATGGGAATGGTGTAGGATCTGGAGCTTTAGCACAACCAATAAAAACAAAAACCAGGAAAAATGAAATCAACATACAAATTTTGCTCATTGCTTACTCCTGGTAAAATGATTTGTTCATTTTCAAAAAGCTCCTAATAATTTTATGAAAATTTTTCAATGAATTATTTTTTCATACTTTTTCGGTAGTAGAGCTATGGTCAGGTTGAGTTGTCGACTGGGGAACGTGGAGTTGCAAAAATGCCGCACTGGTTGACTCTGTCCGTCGGGCTGTGCGGATAGTGGTATATACCGTCTCGCGCTCTTTTTCAATTTTTCGTGTGGTGATATAATGACTTTTTTTAATTGTTTTCACCAAAAAGAGGAGACCAAGGTGAAGAAAAAGAAAAACATGCTGCAGCTTCCCCAGGGCACGGAAAGCTTTCACTTAGAAGAAGCGTTTATACACAACCGGGTCAGACGGGCTCTAGATGATCTCTACACCTCCTGGGGATTTCTTCCTGTTCAAGTGCCTGTATTCGATTTTTTCGACAACTATCGGCAGCTGCTGTCGAGCGAGGACATAGAAAAGATCTACCGTCTCGTAGACAGGGAAGGAGACCTGCTCATGCTCCGTTCAGACATAACTCTTTTCCTGGCCAAACAGGTCGGAATCTCGCTGGCTAGGGAAAAGCTTCCCTTAAGGATTTGCTACGCGGACACTATTCTTCGTCATCAAAATAGGGAAGATATTTCGAAAAATGAGTTTTTTCAAACCGGGGCGGAACTCATCGGCAAGCAAGGTACACATGCAGACCTCGAAATCATCGTATTGCTCCTCGCAACACTCAATCTCCTCGATCTTCCCGGTACATATCTCCACCTCGGCTCCCGCGCTCTGTTCAGCTGTTTTTTTGATGGATACAGCCAGGAAGACCGATTAAAAATACTCACATCGATTGTACGCAGGGACCATAAGAAGTCCGAAGAACTTATCTCATCCCATATACGTGATCTGGAATTGTGTCATTTTCTCATTGATTTGTTCGGTTTCATCGGTACCGGTGAAGAGCTGGAAGATTTCAAAAAAAGGGGAACAAATAAAGGGTATATCGATAACGCTGCAGCAGAGACCATCGACACCCTTATAAAAATCAGCCGGACTGCTGAAAGTGTAAGCGGATCGACCGAGATCCGGATAGACCTCTCCGAAGTCGGTAACATGCCCTATCACACCGGGGTGGTATTCCAAGTCTATATGCAAGGGCTCGATTCTGCAGTCGCCTCCGGAGGCAGGTACGATGAACTGTTAGGAAAGTTCGGATTTCAAACTCCGTCGGTCGGTTTTTCGCTCCTGCTGAGGAAAGTCGAGCCGTTTATTCGAAACAAGCAGCGATTTCAGCCTCCTCGGGAAGTCCCGATAATCGAAGAGGAAACGTTTATCGGTTCATTCAGGAAAGCGGAAGAGATCCGTAAAAAAGGCGGGGTAGCAGTACTATGAGCTCCCCTCTAACGATTGCTCTTCCTAAAGGAAGACTGCTCGACAATATTTTAGAACGGTTTCAAGAGCGGGGTTTGCAGTTCCGCTTTAAAGACCGCAAACTCATTACTGAAAGTGAAGACGGGTCTCTTCGCGGGTTTTTGGTGAAAAACAGTGATCTCCCCACCTATGTGCACCACAACATTGCCGGACTCGGAATCTGCGGTGAAGATGTGCTGTATGAGTCGGGCTTCAATTTTTTCAAACTCATTACCTTCGATTTCGGCAGAACAAAAATGAGTATCGCAGGGGTGCAGTCCCGTGGAGAGGAAAAGGCGGAAGAATGGCACCCGCCGCCGGAAATCACGGTTGCTACCAAGTTTCCGGCATTTACCCGGGACTACTTTCATACCCTCGGTATTCCGGTGCAAATAATAAGATTGAACGGCTCTGTGGAGCTGGCTCCCCTCCTCGGACTGGCACCATACATTGTCGACCTGGTGGAGACCGGCAATACGCTCAAAGCCAATAAACTCGAGATAAAAAAAGATCTGAAGCCGATTGATGTTTACATGATAGCAAATCCTGCGTATTATAAGATTAATTACCGGAAAATAAACAATCTGATTGAACGTTTGAGATAGGTAGTACCGAAGTGAGTAAGAGCACTGTTACAGTTTCGAGACAGACATCTGAGACCGAAATCACCCTGTCTCTCGACCTCTCTAAAGGGGGAGAGATCAGCATCGAAACGGGAGTTCCCTTTTTCGAACACATGCTGGAGGCTATGTCATTCCACGGTGATTTCTCGTTAAGCCTTCGGGCCGGCGGCGATATCGATGTTGATTTCCATCACCTAGTCGAAGATATTGGAATCGTCTTAGGAGAGGCACTATCGGAACATGTCGAGAACGCAGGCGCGGTAGCACGATTCGGACACAGTGTCATCCCCATGGATGAGGCGCTTTCAGAAGTGACTATAGACGTAAGCGGAAGGCCGTTCACACTATTCAAAGCGGATTTTCCCCAGCAGAGGATCGGAGCATTCGACGTATCTCTTATAAGAGAGTTTCTGTACGGGTTAGCAGGAAGCGGGAAAATGACCCTCCATGCAGAATGCCGCCGCGGAGAAAACAGTCATCATATGGCGGAATCTCTTTTCAAAGCATTGGGAAAAGCACTCAATCAAGCGTACGGCCCTTCACGCCACTCTGCAGCAGTTCAATCTACGAAAGGGTCTTTGTAATAGCAGTTAAAAATTTGAAAATTGAAAAAAAGTATTGTATAATTTATTATAAAGTTAATAAGCAATCATATGAAAAGTGCTGACATTTTAAAAAACATACCGAAAGAAGGATTTCTAAAAGTACACCGGGAACCCGGACCGCCCCTTCCCGCCGAGAAAAAAACGGCGCTTATTAGAAAGGGGAATGAATTATTTAACAAGGGTGATTTCGAAAAGGCCAAACGAATTTTTCTAACAACCGGTTACACCGACGGAATTACACGCATAGGGGACTACTATTTTCGCAAACAGGATGTGCTTGAAGCGTTTCGGATGTATAAAATGGCTCCTGCTCCGGACAAGGTCGAGAATATTGTCGAGCAAATGGCTGGAGTAGTAAGACATTGGTTGAAGGACGAAAATTCGGATAATGATCAATAACGCGGAAAATTCCACCGATTACGGTAACAACGGCTCTCGCCGGCTGATAAATGAGACTTCACCCTCTGAAGAAGAGAAGCTCAACAAGATTTCTGAGCTTTCCAAACGGGGGTATCAGCTGTTAAAAGAGAACCTTATTGATGACGCTCTTACCTTTTTCGAATCCATACTGGAGCTCGATCCGGAAAACAACTATGCGCTGGTCGGTATCGGTGATGCACTTCGAAAAAAAAGGGACTTTAAAAGCGCGATTACCTATTATAAAGAGTGTCTCGTTCATCATCCCGGCAATAATTATGCCCTCTTTGGGCTGGCCGACTGCTACAAAGCTTTAAAACAGTTCAAACAGGCCATCAAAATTTGGGAACAGTACCTCAACTACGACGACAGCAACGTGACCGTTTTGACCAGGGTAGCGGACGCCTACCGGAAAGTACGCAATTTCGCCCGGTCAAAAGAGATATATCTCAAAGTACTGGAGATGGAACCGGACAATGCGTACGCTTTGATCGGACTCGGCCATCTGCATTACGATTTTAAAGAATACCAGGATGCCCTCAAATATTGGGAGCGTATGCTCGCGGTTCATGGTGATAATGTCGATATACGGGTTCTGACCTCTCTCGGCAACTGCCACAGAAAACTGAAAACTTTCGAGAAAGGACTGGAATACTTTCAAAGGGCGCTCCGCATCGAGCCCAATAACTTCTATGCCCTCTTCGGCATGGCTGACTGTTACCGGGGGATGAATCTGCAGGAGGAATCTCTCGAGTATTGGGACAAGATTTTGGCCTTAGACCCAAACAATAAAGTTATTTTGACCCGGGTAGGGGACGCCTACCGCAATATGGAGAAGTATGACCTTGCAGAGCAGTACTACAAAAAGGCCCTCAATATAGAGTTCGACCTCTACGCTATTTTGGGATTAGCTCTTATCAACAAAATGAGGAGCAATTATCAGGAAGCGATTGATTCTCTACGCGGATTGATGAAAAATGATCCGAAAAACCACCGGCTCTATACCGAAATAGCTGAATGCTACCTGAACATGAATAAAAAGGACAAGGCTCTCGAAACACTTCTCAGCTTTCAAAAACAGGGAATCCGCAATAATTATGTTTCCGAATTGGTCGAAAAAATCCGAAAAGGCGAGCTTTAGCGGCTCTGAACAATCTGAAGAGACCGTCGAGACCGTACAGCACCCCATTTCTTGAATGAAGTCTATGCAGAACAATCTATCCGGTTTTTTACCCGAACGACTTACCTCTCATTGTATACAGGGACCTTCCTATCGAGGTATCCAGCTTTTCCGCGGAATTCACCATGACTTAGTCACCGATATAGACGCAATAACCACACTCCCCTCGAGTTTGAGGAATGACCTGAAACAACGGTACAACACCGTCTCCTCGTCCCTCACCGGCCGGAGCGAAGATAAAGACGGAACGGTAAAACTCACCATTACGCTGTCTGACGGGAGGACAATCGAGACGGTACTGCTTGTAGACAAAACCGGCCGGAAGACCGGCTGTATCTCGACCCAGCACGGCTGTCCGATGGGGTGCACCTTCTGTAAAACCGGGAGCATGCCGGACCACCGCAATCTCACAGCAGGGGAGATCGTCGAACAGGTAAACACACTGCGCAGGGAGTATGGAAATCTTTCCAACATCGTGTTTATGGGTATGGGAGAACCGCTTCTTAATCTCGAAGCGGTAAGAGAATCAGTGGAGATTCTCCATCACCGGGAGGGTGCTAATATCGGCTATCGGAAGATAACACTTTCCACCTGCGGCCTCGTCGACGGCATCAGGGATCTGGCGGAAAACGGTCCACCGGTACGGCTGGCAGTGTCCCTGAACACAGCCCGAGATGAGCTGAGAAATGAATTGATGCCCGTAAACAGAAGCACCCCCCTCTCATCTCTCAAGGAGGCCCTCCTTTTCTACCGGAAAAAGCGGGGAAAAAGGATAACCCTCGAATACGTTCTGTTCGGCCATGTAAACGATACAGCGGCGGATGTCGCGGCACTCGCCGCATTCACAGAAGGTATGGAGGTGATCGTGAACATCATTCCTTGGAACCGCGTGCCGAAGATGGTTTTTCGGGAACCCTCCCCTGAGCGGGCGGGCAAATTCGCGGCCCTGCTGGCGGAAAGAGGCGTAAAAGCGACGGTGCGCTACAGCCGGGGCAGAGGAATCAACGGCGCGTGCGGAATGCTCGGGGGCACAGTGACCTCAGATATGTCGTCGTCATGAGCCGTTGTTACATGTCGCTGTCACGTGTCGTCATCACGAGCCGTTTTGGATGACTGCCCGAATGCGCCGAACCCCGGAGGAGGAGGACTGTTCTTTCGTTATTTTGAAACGGCCGAGCTCGCCGGTGTGATCAGCATGCGGCCCCCCGCACACCTCTTTGGTAAAATCACCTATGGTGTACACCTTTACCTGCTCGTCGTAACGGTCTCCGAAGAGGGCCATGGCACCGGCTTCTCTTGCCTCATCGAGGCTCATCGTTTCCATGGTAACCGGAAGGTCCCGCTCGATCTGCTTGTTGACGATATCTTCGACCTGCTTGATCTGTTCCGGAGTCATCTTTTCGGGATGCGAGAAATCGAAGCGGAGCCGGTCCGCGGTAATATTGCTCCCTTTCTGCTGCACGTGATCACCTAAAACCATAATCAGGGCCCGATGGAGCAGATGCGTTGCCGTATGGAGCCTTCTCACCTGATCAGAGTGGTCGGCAAGCCCGCCCTTAAAACTCTTTTCGGCCCCTTTCTTGGAAAGCTCCTGGTGTTTGGCAAAAGCTTTCTCAAAGCCGTCGCGGTCCACCGACAGTCCATTTTCAGTTGCAAGCTCTTCGGTAATCTCGAGCGGAAATCCGTAGGTATCGTATAGTTTGAACGCGACACGGCCCGGAATCACTTTGGAAGGGTTTTTGATAAGGTTCGGAAGCATCTTCTCGAACTCGGCCTCGCCCTTTCTCAGGGTAGTCGAAAACCGTTCCTCTTCCTTGCCGAGCTCCTCGATTATGAAATCTCTGTTCTTCTCTAACTCGGGATATACGTGGGCATACATCTCGATTACCTGGTTGGCAGGTTCGGTGAGAAAATCCTTTTCGATCGAGAGCTTGCGGCCGTGCCTGAGGGCCCTCCGAATGAGCCTGCGGAGAATGTAGCCCTGACCGAGGTTTGACGGGGTAATGCCCTGTTCATCGCCTAAAATAAAAGCTGCGGTTTTTACGTGATCGGCCACGATCCGCATGGAGATATCGAGGTTTTTGTCGCTTCCGTATTCGATACCGGAGTCATTCCGGATGGTCTCTAAAAGCGGCTCGAAAAACTCCGTTTCATATACCGATTGCTTCCCCTCGAGAACCGCAATGGTGCGTTCCACTCCCATCCCCGTATCCACACATTTACGCTCCATCTGCTCAAAGGTGCCGTCGGCTTTTTTGTTGTACTGCATGAACACATCGTTCCATATCTCGAAATACTTACCGCAGGAACATCCGGGAATACAATCCGGACCGCACGGCTCTTTTCCCGTATCGAAAAACATCTCCGTATCAGGTCCGCACGGCCCGGTCTGCCCGGCGGGGCCCCACCAATTATCGTCCCGGGAGAGAAAGTAGATTCGGGACTCGGGGATACCCATCGATTTCCATATTTCAGCAGATTCGTTGTCCGGGGGGACATCCGCGTCACCTTTAAAAACGGTCACACTGATTTTCTCCGGGGGCAAGCCCAGCCAGGAACTCCCGGTCAAAAACTCGTAACTCATAGCTATTGCTTCTTTTTTAAAGTAGTCTCCTAAGGACCAGTTGCCGAGCATTTCGAAAAAGGTGAGATGGCTCGTGTCCCCTACCTCCTCGATATCTCCGGTGCGTATACACTTCTGATAATTTACCAGCCGGGTGCCCGCGGGATGGGTCTCGCCCAAAATATACGGTACGAGCGGATGCATTCCCGCTGTCGTAAAGAGGACGGTCGGGTCATTTTCCGGAATAAGGGATTTTCCCGCAATTTCCGCGTGATTATGGTGTTTAAAAAAGGTGATATAGGTTTGTCTTAGCTCGTTGCCTGTCATAGGTACAGATACTATGTGTGCGGGATAGGTCTGTCAATACGATTCGAACTCCTGGTCCGAAATATCCCGCCGTAATTCAGGAAAAACGAACACAATGACCCCGTTTTTCGTAACCCGCAGGTCGGCATAACCGTTTTCCGCTAAGTCTTCGAGATGTTTTTTTGCCGCATCGAGGGGGATCTCCGCTTCCAGGGCGATCTCGGATGGTGAAACAACACCGTTGTTCCTCTTAGCTGTTTTGAGGATGATCTGTTCGATAGAAGCTTGAGCGATCTTGCGCCGTTCCTGATTCGCCCGTTTTTTGTTATATTTTTCGAAGTAGAGCGCTTCCCTGTACCGTTCCCGAAGGTTGGCCTCCCGTACCTGAGAAGGGAGCGTTATGAAATCATATACCGAACCGACCATAAACAGACCCCCTGTAAGGAGCCAGATCAGACCGGTGGGAATTTTATTGAGATAGAACCGGTGCAGACCGAGAGCACCAAAACCCGATAATATCCAGAGCAAATACGCTACAGCTGTAGAGTACACCTTACCTTACCTCCATGTTCTATACACTTCTCTCACGGTCGAGCACAATCGTACCGTCTTCGACCATGTCCCTAATATAATCTAAAAACTCTTTGGTGGCTTCATCCACTTCACTTTTTTTTCTCGGTCCTAAGTGGCCGATCTCTTCTTCGATCAGTTTTCTTCTCCTCTCCGACACATTGGCGAAAAACCGGTCCTTAACCTGCTCCGGTTTCCCCTTCAGAATGAGGGCAAGCTCTTCCTCACCGAACTCTCGGAGTACTTTTTGAAGGTCCTTATCGTAGAGATTGAGAACGTCATCGAGACTGAAAAGTTTCTCTTTTATCTCAGCCGAAAGCCCGGGGTCGACCTCCTCCACTGCTCCTAAAATAGCAGTTTCTCCGCCTAAATCCATATACTTGAGAATACCGGCTAAGGTGTCTGTTCCGCTGATCTCATGGGTGGTGACCTTGCCCTGCTTTCTGATCTTCTCTCGAAGGGTCTCTTCCATCCGCTCGATGACCGAATTATCGATTTTTTTCATCTTCGCAATATGCATGACTACTTTCCGCTGCACTTCGGCCGGGAACTCCTTCAACAGTTCGGAAGCCTTACGGGGATTGATGTGGGAGAGAATGATGCCCAACACATACTCCGACTCGTTTTTTAAGAGTGATTTCAACTGGTGCACTTCGTAGTCATTTAAGAACTCAAACGGTTCGAGCCCGCCGTGGGGTACGGCTTTTTTGAATAGCGTCCCCCCTTTCCCTTCACCAAAGGCCTTGATGAGCATTTCCTTCGCTATTTCAGCCCCTCCTGCAAGCGGTATCCCTTTGTCCCGTTTGAATCCGAACTCCATCAATACCTTTTCAGCTTCTTCGGAAGAAATATCTTTGGTAAGAGCAATCTCCTTGGTTATTTTTTCGATCTCATCCGGACTCAGGTGCTTCAATACATTTGCCGCGTCATCTTTATCCATGAGCATGAGAAAATGGGCGGCCTTCCTGTACCCTTTCGCCCCGAGCGTTTCTTTTACGAATCCATCCTGCTGATTATCTGTTGCCATACATCCCCTACCACCGGCTTTTTACTGCGAAATGCCGTTCATTCTTTCGAACACTTTGTAGAGAACATGCGTTCCCTTGTTTTCCAACCCCTCCGCCATTGCCGCGACGTAGAATTGATACGCCAGGGCCAAACCGGGCAGAGAGAGTTCCATCCTTCTTGCCTCTTCTAGAGCGATGCCCATATCTTTGACAAAATGTTTAACGTAGAATCCGGGTTCGAAATTCCTTTTTACCATCCTTCTTCCGAGATTGTTGAGCGACCACGAGGCGGCGGCACCGGCCCCGATGACATCGATCACCTCGTCGAGGTCTAAGCCCGCACGATAACCGTAGAGAAGAGATTCTACCACACCGATCATCGTGGTAGCTATATGGATCTGATTGCTCATTTTGGTATGCTGTCCCGCACCCGCCGGCCCCATATAGGCAATATTCCCGCCCATAAGAGAGAAGAAAGGTTCGACCTGTTCATATACCTCCTTCTCACCGCCGATCATGATGGCAAGCTTTCCTTCCCGCGCTCCGACATCCCCTCCGGAGACCGGAGCATCGAGGGCGGCAACCTTTTTCTCCTTCGCTTTATTATAGATCTCCTCCGCAAGCGAAGGTTTGGAAGTGGTCATATCAACTAAGATCGAGTCCGGCTCAGCTCCCGCGAGCACACCGTCCCCCCCCATTATGACCGACTCGACATCCTCCGGATATCCGACGATTGTAAAAACAATATCGCTCGCTTCCGCTACTTCCCGAGGAGTGTCCTTCCACCCGGCACCTTCTCGCACCAGGTCCTCACTCTTTTCTTTTGTTCGGTTGTGTACGGAAACCATAAAACCTGCCTTGAGAATGTGCATGCACATCGATCTTCCCATCACACCGGTGCCGATCCAACCTACTCGCTTTAAATTCATACAATTTCCTCCTCAACTCCTCTTGACACTTTTAACGAAACTCTTATACATTAATCTCCAATACAGCCGCTGTAGCTCAGTCGGTAGAGCAGGGGACTGAAAATCCCCGTGTCAACAGTT
>CAZKZZ010000141.1:0-9757 GCA_964557375.1 uncultured Spirochaetales bacterium
GGCAGGAGCGGACGCGGTACTCCTCATAGCGGGAATGCTACCGAGGAGAGACTCAAAGAACTGTACTGTCTAACTCGAAGCTACGGTATGGACCCGCTCGTAGAGCTGCACTCGAAAGAGGACATCAGAAAAGCGGAAGCAATAGGGCCTGAAATAACAGGGATCAATGCACGCGATTTAAAAACATTTAACGTAGATCTCATATATCCGTTAAGGATGCGAAATGCGATCACCTGGCCTACCCGCTGCATTTTTGAATCCGGAATAAGGTCGGGAGAGGATGCGGCCTTTGCAGTATCGTCCGAGTTCGACGGAGTTCTCGTCGGTGAGTCGGTCGTAAAAGACCCTGCCCTGGTTACGGAGATCAAGGAAAAAATTACCCGGTTTTATACACATTCGGGGAAAACGGGAAAGAAGGATTTCTGGAGCAAGCTCTACGGACGGAACGGGAGTTCACAAGACCATTCGGCCCGCCCGCTTATAAAGATATGCGGTATAACCCGAAGAGAAGACCTCCTTTATACAGACGAATTGGGTTCAGATATGGCCGGTTTTATACTGGCCGACTCTCCCCGCAGGGTGAGTGCGGAGTTTATTGCAGGGCTCCCTGAAACGAAGGCCCTCAAAGTCGGGGTGTGTGTAGGGACGGACCCGGAGGTCCTGTCCTCACTCGGGGCCCGCCTCCAGGCCTTGATCGATACCGGTAAACTGGACTGTATTCAGTTTCACGGAGAAGAGGAGCCTGAGGACTGTTTTCAGGCTGCCTTTCCCTACTACAAAGCGGTCCGGGTGCAGAACAGGGAATCCCTTGCCGCCCTCTATACCTACCGCTCGCCGCGTATTTTACTCGACGCGTTTTCAGCGAGCGCCCGGGGCGGGACAGGTAAGCGTATTGACTCGAAGCTTGTTACAGAGGCCGCCGCGGTGCGGCCGCTCTGGCTTGCAGGGGGAATAAATCCTCAGAATGCAGGAGAGATTGTCAGCCGGTTTCACCCCGAACTAATTGACGTATCGAGTGGTGTGGAAGATTCACCCGGTGTTAAAAACCGTCATAAAATGAGACAAATTTTTAAGGAAGCAGCTTATGCATACGCACATGGATAACAGTTATTTCGGCCTGTATGGGGGCAGATACGTGGCGGAAGTCCTCCGCACACCCCTAGATGAGCTCGAAGAACAATTTTTCGCGGCAGCAGAGGACGATCAGTTCCAAAAGGAATTCGATGATCTTGCTGCTACCTATATCGGAAGACCAACACCCCTTTTGGCCGCCGAAAACGCTACCCAAGCAGCGGGCGGCGGCCGCATTTTTATAAAACTGGAAGGGCTCGCCCAGACCGGAGCTCATAAAATAAACAATGCCGCGGGACAGGCCCTCCTGGCCAAAAGAATGGGAAAAACCCGGATCATCGCCGAGACCGGTGCCGGGCAGCACGGAGTTGCGGTTGCAGCGGTGTGCGCTAAGCTCGGCCTCTCCTGTACGGTGTACATGGGAGAAGTCGACATACAGCGGCAGCGGCCGAACGTGTTCTGGATGGAACTCTTCGGTGCGGAAGTGGTGCCGGTTGCGACCGGGAGCAGGACCTTAAAAGACGCCATCAATG
The DNA here is from genome assembly GCA_964557375.1 of uncultured Spirochaetales bacterium. Taxonomy (GTDB): domain Bacteria; phylum Spirochaetota; class Spirochaetia; order SPDA01; family CAZJBZ01; genus CAZKZZ01. The sequence continues at coordinate 1,605 of CAZKZZ010000141.1, forward strand.
CGGCCTTGCGGGATTGGGCATCCAGCTTCAAGGACACCCACTATCTAATCGGCTCGGCGTTAGGGCCTTCCCCCTATCCCGCAATGGTAAAGCGGTTTCAGTCCGTCATAGGGCATGAGACCGAAGAACAGATCAAGCAGCTTAATATCGATGTGCACGCGTTAGTCGCCTGTGTGGGAGGCGGCTCCAATGCCATCGGTTTTTTCACTCCCTTCCTCGACCTCCCCGCGCCCCGCCTTGTCGGGGCAGAAGCGGGGGGGAAGGGAAGCGGTCCCGGGGAACACGCCTCCCGGATGACCGGCCATGGAAGGCTGGGCATTGTACACGGGTACAAAAGCATGTTTCTCTTGGATGACGACGGACAAGTCCAGCCCACCCACAGCATCAGTGCGGGGCTCGACTACCCGGGCATTGGGCCTGAACTGGCCTACTATGGCGATAACGGGCGGATCGAGTTCGTCCGGGTAAGTGACACCGAAGCACTCGCGGCACTCACTTTTTTCGCCAGGCATGAAGGGATCATTTTCGCCTTAGAGTCCGCCCACGGCGCGGCAGCGGCCCTCCGCATCGCAGAAGAGACCCCTCCGGAGAAGGCAGTTGTTGTAAACATGTCCGGAAGGGGAGAGAAGGACTTGTTTATAACGGCAGCCGCTTTAGGGCAGGCAGAGTCCTGGCGGCGTTTCCTCTTAGAAGAGGCGGACCGCATCGGAGTGCCCGTCCGTGGCTGATAAAAATCCCATTATGGCCCACATGGTGGCCGGGTTTCCAACCCGCGAGCTTTCATTCGAGGTTGCGCGGGGCCTTATCGACGGCGGTGCAACGTATCTCGAGGTGCAGTTTCCCTTCAGCGATCCCACTGCCGACGGGCCGGTAATCCAGGCTGCCTGCACCGAGGCCCTCGACGGCGGTTTTACACTCGAAGCGGGCTTCACCCTCATAGAACAGATCCGGGAGTACAGTACTGTACCGATTTTTATCATGTCCTACGCGTCCCCCGTGGTTGCCCTCGGCGTAGAGCAATTCGTCAAACGGGCAAAACAAGCAGGGGCCGAAGGCCTGATCGTCCCCGACCTCGCCCCTTTCCACGATGATGGGCTCTATACCGCCGGAGAGCGGGAGACTGTTCAAATTGTTCCGGTTGTGGTACCATCGATGCGAGAGGATCGACTCACTGAAGTTGCGGCGTTACGGCCGGCATATATCTACGCGGCGTTGAGGACCGGAGTGACGGGGGAGGAGACCGGACTGGATTCAGCCTATCGGTATCTCGAAACCCTCTCCAGCACTGTCCCGAATGCTAAACTGTTTGCAGGTTTCGGGGTCCGGACGCGGGACCAGGTCCGAGCATTGACCTCTCACGTACATGCGGCGGTCATCGGGACAGCGTTCGTCCAGGCGGTCAGAAAAGCAGCCTGCGATACGCTCTATCATGAAATCCGGGAAGCTGTGCGTTATTTTGTATAGAGAGTACAGGGCAACTGATGCCTCGACGCAAAAAATTAAAACCCGAAGAGATCGACAAACTCGTAAAAAAAATTAAAGCTGAGTATCGGGACTACATCATCCGGTATCAGAAACCCCTCACCGTCCAGTCCGGATTCGAACATCGATATCTGCAGGCCCGCCGGTCCGGCATGGATATGGAAACATTCTTGGGTGCTGAAATCCAGGTGATTATAGAGCTCAAGCGCCGCGAGACTGAGAAACAGAACCGAAATTCGATGGAAAAGATCTACGGCCGCCCCAAATCCCCCCGGGAAAGAGCAGCAAGTTTTGCCGACAGAATAATGGAAGAGCACCTCGAGAGAATAAAGCACTATCCCTCTCTCGAAGTGCACGCTGAAGCCGCGTACGAGATAAAAAAACTGTTCGGAGCACTCGCCCGTTTCGCGGAATTGTACTGGAACGATCTCTATTATTTACTCCAGGATTCCGCTGCAACGGGATACGGACGGTTTAACAGGGACTATCTGTCCAAGGCAAGAGACATGTTTACCGGTAATGCACGGGAAGTACCTCCCCTGCTCAGGCGCTACATTGCCCTTCTCGAATCCCGCGATAAAGATTGGGGACAGATCGAAAAAGAGCAGAAGCGGTGCACCATAGAAGCTTCTTTTTTCCTCCATACCATTCTGTCTCAACTTGACAGGATGGAAAAAAATGAGGATAGTTATAAAGAAGCAAAAGAGTATACTCGGAAGGTCCTTCAGGATTTCCGGCTGACGGATTTAAAACCACAGAATCTCTAAGGAGAGCACTATGGGAGCGGAAGTAACGCTTACAACAGAAAATTTCGAACAAGAAGTGATAAAATCATCAATTCCGGTCATTGTTGATTTCTGGGCTGATTGGTGTGTCCCCTGTAAAATGGTTGCCCCGATATTAGAAGAGATTTCTGAAGATTATAACGGCAAGGTAAAGGTGGGGAAGCTCAATGTTGATCAGCAGGGCGAGCTCGCCGCGCAGTATTCCATCACCAGTATCCCGACCCTGCTGGTGTTCAAAAACGGGGAGGTCGTAAACCAAAAAATAGGGGCCGGCTCCCGTCAGGACATCGAATCCCTTTTCAAAGAACTCATCTAAACTCTTCTACGGTTCATAAATCTCCTCACTGTTGATTTCTCCGAAAGAGTAGGTGCTCGTAGGCACGATATGCCAGTCAGCCGCGGTGTCCGTATCACTCGAGCTGCTGTCTCTGCAAATGGAACGGGTGGCTGTCGAGTCGTCCGGGTTTATTCCATCTTCAGGGGCGATGAGCTCCCCCTCGTACTTCCATCCTCCGTCCTCCGCGAGCTTGTCCGCCCACAGCATAGCTCTTTTCGTGCCGAACCCGCGGTAATTTTCATCCGAGGATGAGGTCCGGTTACTCCAGAGGACCCCGTCGATGATCTTCCCCCGGGGGGTGGTGTAGAGGGTAAGCACTCCGTTGTTCCCGGAAATGCCCGCACCGCCTTCCACCCAGAAATCATAGGCGTTGTCCGAGGCATCGAGTCCGCCGGATGCGCTCTTATCATCGGTTTCGTTTATCTCTTCTTCGATACCCTCCGGTTTGAAGTGGACCAGAATATACTCTCCGGCAGAGACGGGCAGGTCCGGGAACACCAGCCGGTCGTCCCACTCACCGGCCGCCCCCTCATAAATGGTAAGACCGGCCATGTTTCCGTCAGTTTTTACATACAGTTCCACCAGGTCGGGGTGGCTCGAAGACCCCTGACAGGTGAACTCATTGATGACCACCTCGGGGATGTACGGGTTGAATCCGTAAAAATTGATAATAAAGCTCATGCTGTTCCCCTGCTCGTCCTCGACCGTTGCTTCGAGCAGGTACTCTTCTCCAATTTCCTGGACCTCTTCGAATACGATCTCTACGGTCTCTTCTCCGCTGTCCGTCTTTTTTACGGTCAGCTCAGGAGAGACCAGTACCGTCTCTTCGACCACACTGCACGCTTTATCGAAATAGATGACGGTTTTGTTCTCCGATACCGCCTCGATGTCGAGTAAGACCGGCGGCTGGAGCCCGTCTTCGGTCAGGGTGCGGTTGTCCGCTACAGGCAGACAGCTGCTGCAGAGAAAAAGAATTACCGAAATGATGATGGCTCCGCCGGCCTTTCGTTGTTTGTAATTATGTCTCATATGTGTCCTCCATACCCTATAAAACCGGGTTAAACGGCCTGTTGCTTCTCGAATCATAAATTTTTATACTGCAAAGAGAGAAGAAATAAACAAGGAGTTGCATGTATGGCCGAAGATGTATTGTTCAACAAGTACGGACACATCGTAGACAGCGGAAAGATAATTTTTAAAGAGGGAGATGAAGGGGACAAGATGTATATCATCCAGGATGGGACCGTCCGCATCAGCAAGAATATCGGGGGCAAGGAACATATTCTCGCCATTCTGGGAAAGGGTGATTTCTTCGGAGAAATGGCTATTGTAAACCGGGTCCGCCGAAGCGCTACGGCCACTGCGGGAGAAACGGTAAGATATCTCGAGTTCGACCGGCAGGGTTTCATCAACATGATAGAAAAAAACGCGAAAATCGCACTCAATATCATCGACAAACTGTGTAAGCGGCTCCAGCAGGCGAACAGCCAGATCCAGCAGCTGAAACAGGGGAATGAGAAGGGGCTTGTAGCTCAGAACTTGAACTACGCCTTTGCCGAAGCAGGGCTGTTCAATGCCTCGCTCGACCGGGTTACCACGATTCGCGATATTGCGATGAATCTCGAGATCTCACCGGATACGGTCACCTCTTACATAAATGAGTTCAAAAACCAGGGCGTTATCAGAGTGGATGATAAAAGCATCATTCTCCTCGACAGCGGCAAACTTTCGGAGATCGCATCCGGTTAGTGAATACTCGAATCCTGTGATATATTGATGAACAGTAGGCAGTAGAACAGTAGGCAATAAAGGAAGGTAGTTATGTGCGGAATTATCGGGTATTGCGGTCCGCGACCGGCACCGGAGGTCCTCTTAGAAGGATTGCGGAGATTGGAGTATCGGGGGTACGACAGTGCGGGAATCTGCGTGCCGATCGACGAGCAACTGACTGTTATCAAGAAAAAGGGAAAGATACGGGAGCTGCGGGATGCTGTACCCCGGGACCTCAAAGGAAAATACGGAATAGGCCATACCCGATGGGCAACCCATGGAGAGGTGACCGATCTCAACGCGCACCCCCACACAGACGGCAGCGGCCGAATAGCAGTCGTCCACAACGGAATAATCGAAAATTACACGACCCTCAAAGAGAAGCTCCGCTTGGAGGGAGTGGAATTCAAAACGGAGACCGACAGCGAGGTTATTGCCCATCTGATTGCCAAACAGTACGACGGCAATCTGGAAAAGGCGGTGCTCGAAGCGGTTCAGCTTCTCAAAGGCACCTACGGGATCGCCTGTGTTCACACCTCGGAGCCGAATAAAATCGTCGGGGCGAGAAACGGTTCTCCCCTTGTTTTAGGGATAGGTGATGATGAGATGTTTTTGGCCTCTGATGTAACAGCGATGATGGCCTACACCAAGCAGGCCGTCTACATCGAAGACGGGGAAATCGTCACTGTTACTCCCGACAGTTTTAAGACGACCGACTTCTCTGAAAATCAGATCAGCAAGCACGTCGATCATATCGGGTGGGAACTCGAGGAGATCGAGAAGAACGGATTTACCCATTTTATGGAGAAGGAGATCCATGAGCAGCCCGAAGCGATCCTCCGCGGAATGCGGGGCCGCCTCGATCCGGAACTCGCCACCGGCCATCTCGGCGGATTGAATCTCTCCAGCAAGGAGCTGCTCAACATCGAGCGGATCAAGATCATTGCTGCCGGCACCTCCTTTCATGCGGGGATGGTCGCCTGTTACCTCTTAGAAACGATGGCGAGGATCCCCTGCTCGGTGGAGCTTTCTTCAGAAGTGCGGTATAAAAATCCGGTTGTAGAGCGGAACAGCCTCTATTTTGCGGTCTCACAGTCGGGGGAGACTGCCGACACCCTCTATGCCCTTCGTGAGCTGCAGCGGAAGGGGGCAACCGTACTGGGGATCTGCAATGTGGTCGGGTCCACCATCGCCCGCGAGACCGACGGCGGGGTGTACATCCATTCAGGACCGGAGATCGCCGTGGCATCCACCAAAGCGTTTACCTCCCAACTTACCGTGCTCTACATCTTTACCCTCCTCATGGCCCGGATGCGGAGCATGTCTTTCACCGACGGACTCAGGATGGTCAAGAATTTAGAGAATCTGCCGGCCCAAATCGAGACTATCTTAAACCGTGAAGCCGAGTTGAAAGAACTCGCTGAAAAGTACAGCTTTGCGGAAAATTTTCTCTTTTTAGGGCGGGGTATCAACTATCCTGTTGCCTTAGAAGGCGCGTTGAAGCTCAAAGAAATCTCCTATATTCACGCGGAAGGGTACAGCGCCGCGGAGATAAAACATGGGCCGATCGCCCTGATCAATGAGGAAACACCGAGTGTATTCCTCGTCCCCGACGACGCGCTGCGGGACAAGGTCATAACCAATCTCAAAGAAGTGAAAGCGAGAAAAGGAAAGGTAATTGCCGTGGCCGTAGAAGGTGATGAAGAGGTACGGGATATCTCAGATGATGTTTTCTTTATACCTAAAGCGGACGAGCTCATGTACCCGTTTCTCATGGTGGTGCCTCTCCAGCTCTTCTCCTATTACTGTGCGCTCAAACTCGGGCGCAATGTCGACCAGCCCCGTAATCTCGCCAAGAGTGTTACGGTTGAATAGAGCTCTGCGCGTAATCTTATCCGGTTTTACTCTTGTGGTTTTCCTTTTCTTAGCGGGGTGCAGTGAAGAGAGCGGCACTCCGCCTCTTCAGATACAGACAGACGGGGAGAAACCTGCAGAGGAGCCGGAAGACAAATCGATCCTTTTAAGCGGTCCTGAAAAAAGCCGCGGGCTCGATGTTCTCCCTCCGAACGTCATCGAATACTATCACGGTGTGTACTCGTTTCGGGGAGAGAAGGTGAGGGTCCAATTTACGGGAGAAGAGGTCGTTCCTCTTTCAGGATGGGAACAGGACAGGTGCGGAGATTATCCCCTGTTTCGCCTTCCTCAGGCTGCAGACGGAACTGTGTTCTTCTATCAAAACCCCGACGGGGCGTGGTCGGTATTTTTCAAGATTCCCGATACGATCGAGGACCACTGCTTGTTCATATCACGGTTCATCGAGCGGTTGATCTATTTTATGGGTGTCAGTAGGGGGGGCGATCCTGCGCCGTTTCCGGCCGTCGTAGAATTGGAGTAGAATTACAGTAGAATTACTGTAGACTCTTCGCTAAAATCACTTTTAAAATCGGCCGATACTAGAAAAACCATGAGAATAGTTGGATCGTTCGTACTGTTTTTTGTATTCCTCACAGCAGGTTTTTGTGCCGATCTCTCCCTCACTCCTGAAGATTTGCACATGGAGTGGGACAAATCGGGCGGATATCACCTCTACATCAATAAGAAGGGGGACATCTCCTCGGTACTCCTTACCGAATCTACCGCGGACCCGGAAAAGGAATCCGCAGTATACGCGCTTCGAAGCAAGGAGTACAACCCGATAAACGGTGATGAGAAACGGATGCTCGGCGGCGAGTTCCTCGACCCGGACAACGATCTCTATTCTCTTATCGATTCCACGCCCGAAACGCACCCGACGTTCGGCGAGGCATTCCACATTTTTATCCCGGATACGGTCAAATACGGCTACGAAGATAAGCGCTACGGCGAGATTACCGTGTATGCGGGAACGTATCTCAATGTGCGCACCTTTGAGCGGCCTTACGCGGACTACCGGGGCGGCTTCCGGGACAATCCGTTTATCGTAAGCTACGTACAGCGTAGGCCTGAGCCTGTGGCCGAACCGGAACCGGAAGTTCCTGAGGTTGTGGAACCTCCGGTTCCTGAAGTTTTGGAACCTTCGGTTCCCGAAGAACCACCGCCCCCGGAACCCGAGCCTGAGCCGGAACCCGATGCACGGTATAACAAAGATACGGTCGACAATTTCCGGGAAATCGCGGAAGAAGGAAAAGGAACAGCCTTTCTCTCCGACGGGTATGACGCCATGCTCGATGAAATCGGTATGATTATCGACACCGCAGAGGGGAACAGCCTGGATCTGGTCTTAGCCCTCGATACCACCCAGAGTATGACCGATGACATCCCTTACCTGAGAAAAAGCCTGGTACCGCTTCTCAAGGACCATACCAAAGGCTTTGACCGGTTTCGGATCGGGATCGTGCTCTACCGTGATTATATGGAACAGTACCTGACCAAGATTTCACCATTTCAGGAGAGTCTCGCCGAGGTGCAGCGGGTATTGAACAGCATCCATGTCAGAGGCGGAAGGGACATCCCGGAGGCCGTGTATGAGGCCCTCTATACCGGGGTCCATGAGTTTCCCTGGAGCGCGGATGCACGGAAAATAATACTGGTAGGAGATGCGCCCGCCCATCCTCAGCCCCGGGGGAAGGTGACCAAAGAAATGGTCTATTTCGATGCTGATGCTTTCGATATCGAGCTGTACACCATCATCCTGCCTCATTGAAAGGTAGTAGACTTCTAAAAACTGCAGTTTTTAGAAGTCCCCTTATAGATTTTACTGAGTTAAAAAATGGTAAGCGTCGTTTAGGCTTCAGTTTCGG
>CAZKZZ010000142.1:0-9661 GCA_964557375.1 uncultured Spirochaetales bacterium
AACCAAACGGAGGCGCCTATAATGGAAGCGTTTAAAGCGGCGATTGATTATTTTTTCAGTTTTAAAGCGTATGTGATGCTCCCCATTGTCATTTTCGTGCTCGGGCTCATCATCAGGATGAATATCGGCTACGCGTTCGTCTCGTCTCTCAAAGTAGCGGTGGGGTTCGCCGGGGTGTTTATCATCTTCAACTTCTTCGTCTCCGTCATCGGCCCTGCCATCACCTCGATTATCGAAACGAGGGGGATCGACTATCCCATACTGGATGTGGGCTGGCCGCCGCTGGCTGCCATCACCTGGGCTTCCATCATCGCCCCGCTCTCTATTCCCCTGGTCCTGGTGCTGAACATCGCCATGCTCGCCTTGAACCTCACCAAGACCATCGACATCGATGTGTGGAATTACTGGCACTTCGCCCTGATCGGAGCACTCATCCAGCAGGTCACGGGGAGTTTCGTGCTGGCTATCAGTGCCACCGTTCTCATCACCATTATGACCTTAAAGCTCTCCGACTGGGGCGGGCCAATCGTTGCGAAATATTCCGACCTCAAAGGGATCAGTATTACTACCGTCTCCGCGAGCGGGCTGCTCCCCTGGGGAGTAGCAACAGAGAAGTTTTTCAACGCAATCCCGGGGGTAAGAAAAATAAACTACAACCCCGGTGCCGTTGCGGATGATGATAAGCAGAACAAACTCGCCCTTTTAAGTGATCCCATGTTCATAGGGGTCGCCATCGGTGTGCTCTTCGGGATCCTTGCAGGATACAGTGTGAAGAAGCTCTTGGAGATTTCAGTCCAGATCGCGGCGGTCATGTTCATCCTCCCCCACTGTGCTTCTCTTATCGGGGACGGAATGCAGGCATTCTCCCTGAGCCTCAAGGCCTCCATTACCAAGATATTCCCCCAGAAAACCGAGTTCTACTTCGGTATGGACTCAGGAATCCTCATGAAAAACAAATCGGTCTTAGTAACAGGGCTCATCCTCATGCCGATATCCATTCTGCTCGCCTTTATCCTCCCGGGGATCAAGATGATCCCGTTGGGAGACTTGGCCAACCTCATGCCGGTGATGTCTCTGGTGGTACTGGCCATGGGCGGAAACGTGTTCCGCGGGGTCATTGCGGGGATTCCGGTCGTTATCGGATTTCTCTACATCTCGACCAGTTTAGCACCGCTGTATACCCGGCTCTCCGCCCAGACCACGACTGCTGAGATTACCTATGAGGGACTCATTACCGCGTTTACCGACGGCGGGCACCACATCCGGTTCTGGATGTTCCATCTGTTTCAGGGGAACCTCCTGGCAATCCTCTTGATTCCGGTGATTGCGTTTTTCTTCTTTATTACCTGGCGCAATCACAACAAGATGATAAAGGACCTCGACGAGAAGTAGGAATATCTCTACACATCCTCCCAATTGCCCGATTTCTCGGAGCGGAACAGGGCGTCGATTACCTTCTGGTTTGCAACCGCATCCTCAGGCGGTGTCGGTTCCGGGCCGCCGTTACGTACAGCTTGGGAGAAGGCATCGAACTGCAGGGCATACTGGTCCTCGGGCCCGAGAAACAGGTCCCTCGTGCCGACTCCGTTTACGATCGTCACCCGGGCCGGGACGTCGGGAAACATGTTGAAGGGAATGTGGATGGTAGCGTAGCCGCCCGAGCCGTGGATATCCATCCGCTGGTAGGGATGGGTAAGGGTACCGATGGTAAAAACCGATCGTACATAATCATAATCGAGGATGGCTGAAACCAATGTGTCCGTACCGAACCGGGAATCGCGGTCGACCAGGCTGATAACCCGCCGAGGTTCCCGGCCTACGATGAACCGGGCCGAGGATACCGTATATACCCCGATGTCCCGCAGCGCGCCCCCGCCCGCTTCCGGTTTGTTCCGTATGTTGTCCGGGTCGGTAAGGTTATAGGCGAAGAAACTGTGGATCGACTGCAGCCCTCCGATCTCTCCTACTGCCACGAGGTCCCGGATCCGCTGCCACTGGGAGTGGAACCGGTACATGAACGCTTCCATTACCAGGACCCCTTTGCTCTTGGCGTAATCAACGGCGTCCTGGACCTCATCGGCGGACATACCGAACGGTTTCTCACAGAGAATGTGTTTCCCCGCATCCGCGGCCTTCTTTACCCATTCGGCGTGCAGGTGGTTGGGAAGCGGGATAAAGACCGCCTCGATCTCTTTATCTTTGAGTAGTTCCTCGTACGAGCCGTACGCCTTCGGGATACAGAACATATCCGCCGCCCGCTGCGCTTTCTCTTTGCTCCGGGAGGCAACAGCCGTCATATCGACCAACGGTGAGTTGGCTATTGGTATAGAAAGTCTCAGCTGATAATGATAGGAGACACTTAAAACGCCCCATTTGACCGGTTTCATGAAAACCCTCCTTACTGTTGTTATATCTGTTGTTTTTTACAGGCGGCGCGTCTATTTTCCGCACCCCTCTATACTGCAGTATATGGCAATTCAACTTATTTTGCAAAACTAAGGAAGATTTAGAATACTGTTTTCGAAGAACCGTTCCAAAACGAGCGTAGCGGCCCCGCGTGAGGCAGAGCTCCCGGGGAGGCTGCTTGCGGCAATGCGGGTCCGCTGCGTGATCGAGTGGATCCCGCGGAGTGTGACGGTCCGGTTGATGCTCTCGAGAAGAGGAGGGCCGAAACTGTGGATAACATCACCGCTGAGGATAACCAGCCCCGGGTCGAGCACGTTGATAAGGTCTGCAATGCCGGTGCCGATATACCCCCCCACTTCGTGGATTACCATATTGGACAATTTATCGCCGTTTGCCGCGGCATCAGCGATATCAGTGAGGGTAATACCGTTCTCATCTGCTCGAAAGGCGGGCAGGTTCTTTAGAGATGTGTACACGTTAGCTTTAATCTTCTCATTTACCTCGGACAAAATGGCCTGCCGCGAGGTAAGCGCTTCTAAGCATCCCCGGTTGCCGCAGTTGCAGAGAGGTCCGCTCTCTTTGATCGTAATATGGCCGAACTCACCGGCGATACCGTTACTGCCCCGGTAGAGCCGGTTTTCGAGGATAATTCCCGCACCCACCCCGCGGCCGAAATAGACTAAGAGCATGGACCCTTCGCTCTTCTCTTTCCCGTACCGTTTCTCCGCGAGCACCATACAGCGGACCCCGTCGTCGATGATCACTCCGGTCCCGGTCTTCTCCTGTACCATGTCCCCTAAGGGAACGTTCTCCCACCCGGGAAGATTGGGACAGTAAAGCACGGTCCCTTGTACCGAATCGATAAGACCGGCTATACCCACACCGATCCCCAAGAGATTTTTTCTTCCTTCACCGGTGAGCTCATCGATTACGGTCTGTGTACTCTCGAACATCGTCTCTGTAATTGTCGTTCTACTCACATCTTCGAGATAATGGGTTTTTTCTAAGAGAGTATTACCGGTGAGGTCGAGTGCGCTGATATGGACGAGATGCGGTTCGATATTAACCCCTATCGTATACCCGTATTCCGAATCGAGGGTGAGCGTTTGGGCTTTCCTCCCCCGTTTTATCGTCTCTTGTTTTTCTTTCGTTTCAGTAATGATTCCATCGGTGAGCAGCTCCTCCACGAGCCGTTTGACGGTAGTAACACTCAAATTCGATGTATCGGAGATGTCCTTGCGAGACAGCGGTCCTGTATCCCGGATTACATTGAGGATAACATTCCGGTTCCTTTCTGCGTTATCGATGTGACTGAAACCAGTATGTGTAATACCGCTTACTCCGCGCTTGAATATTAATGTACAGTATAACCCATTTGCCGTCTTACTTCTACCCATTTTAAACTGAAGCGACCAAAAATAGATAAAAAAATGTTGACAATACCGTTATTTAAGGTTAAGATGGACTAATAAAAGCTTTTAGGTTGCTTTATTCTAATGTTATAAACACAACACAGGCTTAAATGCAAAAAATCAACAAGGAGGACCGTATGGTTAAAAAGAGTCTATTTGTAGTACTCGCAGCGTTCTTTCTCCTCACAGCAGGATTTCTGTCTGCAGGTGCACAGGCGGAGAAAGAAGAAGGAGTGACCCTTCAGTTCGCCAGCTGGATGGTGGCGGAAGAGTCCGGAGGGGAGGTGTGGCTTCCCGAACGGATCGGCGTGTGGGAAGAACAGAATCCCGGGGTAAATGTTGAGATCGTCCCTGTCGGGTGGGAAGATACACCGAGTAAGATAACCCTGCAGATCCAGGGCGGGAATGCTCCGGATATATTTACCATCGAATCACTCTGGCTGGGAAAATTCGCCAATATGCCGAATGGAGTCGTAGACCTCAACCAGTACATGGATTCGAGCTTCGAGAATAAACTGGTCGACGCCTATAAAGGCGGCATGATGGACGGCAAGATGGCCGGTCTGGTGTGGAACCCGAACCCCTGGGTATTGGTCTACAACAAAGACATTCTCGATAAAGCAGGGGTAAGCGGACAGCCGACCTCGTTTAGAGATTTCATCGACAAAGTAGAGAAAGCCTCCCGGGTTGGCAGTGATGTATTCGGTCTGGGCCTCATGCTCGGTGTGGATGAGTATTCGGCGGACACGTTTCATATTCTGCTCTGGGCTAACGGCGGAGATATCTTAAACGATCAGGGAGAACCGGTGGTTAATTCTCCGGAAGTCGTACAAACCGTGACCATGGTCAAGGACATGGTAGACCGGGGTGTTATCCCCTTTGGTGAGGAAGTGCGGAACCTGCGTACTCTGTTTGCCCAGGACAAGGTGGCGTATTTCTTCGAAGGTCCATGGATTGCCGGTGTGCTCGACGGAGAGGGAATGTCGAGAGATGAGTGGGCCACGGCTTCCTGGCCGGGAGATGTCCAGCCGGCATCGCATCTGCTCTGTATGTCCCAGCAGTCCGAGCACAAGGATTTGGCATGGGACCTCATGAAGTTCATCACCACTGATGAAACCACAACAAAAGAGTACTTCAAACGGACCGGTTTGATGCCGGTTGTGGAATCACAGTACGACGATTCGGTCTATGACTCTCCATATGCGAAAACGTTTCTCGACCAGATGTCACGGCTGCGCAACCCGAATGTGTGGGCTTCAACCAAGAAGTACGAAATAGAAATTGCTTTTATGGAGGGGATTCAGAAAATTCTCTTAGGCGAAGCAGAAGTGGGGGCGGAACTCAACGATCTCAACGACCAAATCAAAGAGATTCTCGCCCAGTAACGTTTACTGCGGGTTTCGTTGCCTGCGGATGGTCTTCTGAAAGATGTTTTCGTTTTTCAGAGGGCACAACATAAAAATACGACTACCGGGAGGAGTGCAATACCTTATGGTTTTTGACCGCAGGGTTTACAGCCTCCCGGTTTTTTTACTTTGCATTAAGGTTGCTATTTCAAAATTAGTCTTAATTTTGAAATAGCCTCGCTTATTAAACACCGCCGGAGATGACGGGGGCTCCCCTCGGGAGACACCCGCACAGAGCCGGAAGATACAATAGGATACGTTATGAGCAGGAATGCATTGAACAGCCCAACGGATACTGTGAGCAGAAAAGATGTAAGTGACAGGATGTTCGCCGTTATCCTCATACTCCCCGCGGTTATTGCAATAGGGTTTGTTATTGTCTATCCCTTGGTAAACGCCATCTACACCAGTTTTTTCAGGCTCTACCTCGTCGAAGCCGAGGGGATGCGTTTTATCGGGCTGGAAAATTACGCGAGAATGCTTACCAGCGAACAGTTCTGGAACGCGTTCAGGAATACGATCGTGTATGTCGGCGGTACTGTTCTGGTAGAGTTTATACTGGGCTTTGCCCTGGCCCTGTTGGTAAATACCAAGTTTTCCTTTAAAAATTTCATAAACAGTCTGTTTTTCGTACCCTGGATTATCCCTTCCGTGGTCGTAGCGTTTATTGCCAAGTTTCTCTTCTTCGACCATTTTCATGGGATTATCAATGTCGTACTCAAAGAGCTGGGGATCATTACTGAGTTCGTTCCCTGGCTCAAGGACCCCAACCTGGCAATGCCCACTGTTATTGCTGCAACAGTGTGGAAAATGTTGCCGTTCATGTTCGTTATCCTCTACGCGGGCCTGCAGACCATCCCCCAGGAAGAGGTGGAAGCTGCCAAAATAGACGGGGCGGGCGCGTTCCAGCGGTTCCGCCACGTTACTCTCCCGAACATGCGGGAGATTATCACCCTGGCCACGATTCTCGAGTTCATTTGGCAGTTTCAGTATTTGACCATCATCTGGGCAACAACCAAGGGAGGGCCGATCAATGTAACCACGACATTGCCCATCCTCATTTACAGGGCATCGTTTATGGGCAGTCTCAACATGGGGTACGCCTCTACGATGGGTGTGTTCTGGCTGGTGTTCCTCTTAGGTTTCAGTATCATCTATGTCCGCTTTGTCGGGAAGAGGGAGGCTTAAGTATGGGAGTCGTAACCAAAGCATTATTCTTGAGAAAGGCAGGCCGGGCGGTCCGTGTAACTGCAATCATCGTCGTTCTGCTCCTCTACTTACTGCCTCTCTACTGGATGATCAGCACCTCGTTCAAGTTTCAGCCGGAGATATTCCGCATTCCGCCGACGTTAATACCAATCGATTTCACATTCGAGAACTACACCTCGGTGCTGTTCGGGACAATGGCTTCCGCAATTCCGTTCTTGGTTTATTTCAAGAATAGCGTGGTTGTCTCTATTTTTACAGTACTCACGACTCTCGTTCTCGCTACCCCGGCTGCGTACGCTTTCTCCCGGGTACCGTTTCGGGGAAAGCGGAAGCTCATCTACTTCGTTCTTGTCTCCCAGATGCTCCCCCATGTACTGATTCTTATTCCGCTCTACCGGACGTTTATGAAAATACGGCTTTTGAGCACCTATCCGGGGCTCATTATTCCTTATTTGATGCTCACGCTCCCCTTTTCTATCTGGATGCTGAAAGGGTACTTCGATTCTATTCCCCGCGAACTGGATGAAGCGGCCAAGGTAGACGGATGTACGAAGTTTCAGGCAATGTTTCGAGTCATCATCCCAAATGTCGCCCCCGGACTGACTGCGACGGCCATTATCGCTTTCATCATGGCCTGGGACGAGTTTATCATCGCCCTTACCATCATGGATGATAATGTGATGCGCACCCTCCCCGTGGGGATGATTCAGTCCTTCGTCGGGCAGTTCTCGGTGAAGTGGGGGGAGATGATGGCTGCCTCAGTGGTCACCACCATTCCGGTGATTATCATATTTACCTTTTTGAGTAAGTATCTGATTGGCGGGCTTATTGCCGGTGCGGTGAAGGGGTAGGTAGTGCCTCAAACCTTGTTGCACCGGAAAGAGCTCAGCGGAAAGAGCTCTGAAAATAGAAAAAAAATAGATAAGGAGCAACGGTATGGGTTATACCAAAAACGATTTAGCCATAAACGGCGGACCAAAAGCAAAAACAACTGAAACCCCGCCCATGTTTCCGGGCGGATTGGAAATCGGGGCGGAGGAAAAAAAAGAGGTGAATGAAGTCCTCGATTCGCAGTATCTGTTCCGGTATTACGGGCCGAAGGAGATGCCTTCGAAGGTGGCAAAGCTCGAAAAAGAGTACGCAAGCTACCTCGGGGTAAAGCACTGCCTTGCTGTAAACTCCTGTACATCTGCCCTCATTACGGGCCTGGTGGCCGTAGGTGTGGAGCCGGGGGATGAGGTGATCGTCCCTGCTTATACATTTTTTGCCTCTGTTGCGGCGGTCGTAGCGGCGAAGGGAATCCCCATCGTTGCAGAGGTTGATAAATCGCTTACCATGGACCCTGAGGATTTCAAAGCGAAGATTACAAAGCGGACCAAGGCTGTCGTGATTGTCCACATGCGGGGGATGCCTGCTAAGATGGACGAGATCATGAAGATAGCCCGTGAAAACAATCTCAAAGTGGTTGAGGATGTTGCCCAGGCGAACGGCGGAAGCTACAAGGGAAAGAAACTCGGCTCGTTCGGAGATGTAGGCTGCTTTTCACTGCAGTATCACAAGATAATCACGTCCGGGGAGGGCGGTATCGTAGCAACCGATGATGATCTTCTCTACACCCGGGCACAGGCGTATCACGATGTGGCCGCCTGCTGGAGGAAGGACCGGTTTGCTCCTCCCGAGTTTTCAGGAGAAATCTTTTTTGGTGTCAATTTCCGAATGAGTGAGCTCACCGGTGCGGTCGCCCTTGCTCAATTCCGCAAACTCGACACGATCGTCGGGAGGATGAAATCGAACAAGTCGAGGATCATGGACAAGATAAAAGACATTCCCGGTCTCGGTTTCCAGGAAATAAACGATGAAGAAGGTGATACCGCAGTCTGTCTTATCATGATGCTCGAAGACCCGGGAAAGGTCGAGGAGTTCGTAGAAGCGCTGAATGCGGAAGGAATTGACGCTGCAGGAATTTACAACAAAGGAATTCCTGATTGGCACATGTATCAGCATTGGGAAATTCTTAAAAAGAAAATGATGCCGACCAAGAAAGGGTGCCCCTTCAACTGCGACCTGTGTGCTCCCGCACCGGAATATAAAGACGGCGCCTGCCCTAATACGACTGCATATTTAGGAAAGTCGGTACATCTGGACATTCCCCCGCAGCTTACCGAAAAAGAGTGTGATCAAATTGCCGAGGGGATCTTGAAGGTGGCCTCGGTTTTGATTTAAGCTGATGCCATGATAAATGTGCATGCCGTCACCAAACAATTCGGAAACCGCACCGTGGTCGACGGCATCTCTTTTCAAGCGGCAGCAGGGGAGATCTTCGGCCTTATCGGGCCGAACGGAGCGGGAAAGACGACAACAATAAGGATGATTATGAACATCCTCGCTCCCGACTCCGGCTCAATCCTTATAGGCGGTTCTCCCCTCCGAGAACAGGACAAAGAACGTATCGGCTATCTTCCTGAAGAGCGGGGTTTGTACCCCAAAGTAACAGTAGAGGATATGCTTCTCTATCTTGCCACATTGAAGGGCCGATCACCCGCTGATATACGTCCCCGCATCCACACTCTTCTCGAGCAGTTCGATCTCTACGATTGGCGAGATAAAAAAATAGAAGAACTCTCCAAGGGAATGTCCCAAAAAGTCCAGTTTATCGGCTCTATCATCCACGACCCGGAAATCGTTATTTTCGATGAACCGTTTTCCGGGCTTGATCCGGTCAGCGCTGATATGCTTTTAGAGATGATCCTCGAGATGGGATCGCGGAATAAGACGATTCTTTTTTCCACCCACCTTATGGAACATGCCGAAAAAATCTGCAACAGGATTTTCCTTATAAACCACGGAAAAGAGGTAGTGTCGGGGCGGACTGAATCAATCAAAGAACAGTTCGGCAAGCGTACGATTATTGTCGAATACGACGGCGACGGCGAGTTCATCCGGGACCTTTCTTTTGTAGAGAATATAACCAGGTATCCGCGGTGGATAGAGGTGGAGCTCACAGAGGGTACTCCGCCGGATGAGCTTCTAAAAGAGATTACCGGTACGGTTTCAGTAAAACGGTATGAACTTACGACCCCTTCTCTGCACAGTATTTTTGTAAGATTGGTCGGCTCGAAGGAGCAGTCGGATGCGTAAGGTAACCGCTGTTATGAAGCAGGAGTTTATCATGACTGCTGCAAACAGGGCTTTTATTATCATCACGATTATAGGGCCTTTTCTCATACT
>CAZKZZ010000143.1:0-5409 GCA_964557375.1 uncultured Spirochaetales bacterium
TGGCTCGATGCGGAGGGGCTTACGCTTCTCCATTTTCGCGAAATCATAGAGGCGATTGAAGCTGATCAGGAAATACATGAAATGCTCGGTGTTAAGGTCGGGACCGCTATGCTTCTGGCAACAGACATCATGTTCGAAGCAAGCGGTAATTCCATCGCAGTATTCGAAACGATCTATCGGGGAGACCGGTTCAGATTGGTTTCTACCAAGATAACTGGAGATGAGTATGAGGATATTGCTTATAATCAATAAAGATAGAAAGGAATTCGTATGAAACAGAAGTGGCAGAAAGGCCGGATAAAAGCCGGAGCAGCAGCAGTTGATATAAGCCCTAAGGATTCACAATTTCTCTTCGGGTATCCATTTGTCGAGCGGTATTCAACCGGAATCCATGATCCCCTTATGAGTTCGGCCCTCTATCTTTCCAATGGCAATGAACAGCTCCTTTTTATTGCAAACGATATCATTTTCGTAGGTAAGCAGAGCACGGCTTTAGTACGCAGCCGGCTGGCGAAGAAAACCGGCATTCCTGAGAACAATATTCTCATTAGTGCGACCCATACTCATTCGGGTCCGATCACGGTCAACTACTTGAGTAATGAATCGGACGAGGTTGTCCCTAAAGCGGACGAGGCTTATGTCCATTTTATGGAGGACAAGATTGTAGAGGCAGGCGTCACTGCATTCGAGCAGGTTGAGGATGCAATGGTCGGATTGTCCCACGCCGACAGTACCGGGGTCGGCACGAACAGAAGAGATCCGAATGGACCGGCAGATCATCAGGTCCCCGTACTGCTCGCCGTATCGAAAAAAAGTAATGAGCCGATTGCCTGTATGCTTGTCTGTTCAATGCATCCGACCGTACTCCATGAGGATTCCCCTCTAGTAAGTGCTGATTTTCCGGGAATGGCGAGGAAGTATCTTCATGAGAATGTATTCGGAAAAGCACTTCCGGTACTCCATCACACCGGACCCGCCGGAAACCAAAGTCCGCGTCACGTTACAAAGGCCAACACGTACGAAGAAGCAGAACGGATTGGAGGGATTCTCGGAAAAGCGGTACAAAGGGTCTTGGCTGAGATGCCGCTCCTCGACGAAATCGAATTGGGAAGTCTTGTCTCTACAGTCGATCTTCCCCGGCGTGATTTTCCCTCTGTCGATACGGCCGATGAAAATCGGAGGAAAGCGAAAGAAAAGCTGGAGCGGCTCCGCAGAGAAGATGCACCGAAACAGGAGGTCCGGACTGCTGAGTGCGACTGGTTCGGTGCTGAAGAGACCTATACCTTAGCCAGTGCACAGGAATCGGGGAAGCTCGAGAAATACTACCAGAGCTGTCTGCCGGCCGAGATCCAGCTAATGAGGGTGGGTCCGTGGAATTTTGTCGGATGGCAGGGAGAGATTTTCGTCGATTACGCGCTGCAGGTAAAAAGCAATTACGCGAATACGTATATTATCAGCATTGCCAATGGAGAGCTGCAGGGATATATCGTCACCGAAGAAGCGGTGGAAGAGGGGGGGTACGAAGCTTCTAATTCTCTTTTCAGTCATAGGAGCGGACAGATCTTCGTAGAAGAAACCAAAAAACTCGTAAAAGAAGCCCAAGAGATGGTATGAAGGTCGTCTTAGGCGTTGATCTCGGAACAACCTATTTCAAGTGCGGCATCATCGACAATACTGGAAACCTGACAGGTTTGGGCAGAGTCGCTGTTCCTTCCCGTTCCCCGGATAGGAGAAGATGTGAACTCGATGTAGATGATTTCTACACTACCATCCGGGAGGGTATTCAGGATGCATGCAGTCAGGCTCAAATCAGCTTAAACGACATCCAGGCAATTTCTTATTCTTCCCAAGCAAATAGTTTCCTCCTCCTCGACAGCCGTACAACACCTTTGACTCCGATCATCCTCTGGCCGGACCTTCGTGTGGAGGAAATCCATCCTGAGGTAAAGAAGTTATGGGACCATCCCCGATATCTTGAGACTACAGGGCTCGGGCTGAAAGGAGAAGGGTTCTGCATCGACAAGATCCGCTGGTTTCAGACCCATTGCCCCGATATATGGACAAAAACGTCCCATGTGATGAGTATCTCTGATTTTTTTACCTTTTCCATGATACAAGAAACGTACGGGGATTGCGGGACCGCTTCTCTGCTTGGTATGTGGGACATGCAGAACATGGATTATTGGGACGAGGCATTACGGCAGATACATCTCGACCGCAGTTTACTCTCCACATTACTACGCCCGGGTGCCCGTGCCGGCAAGACGAGTAAACAGGCTGAAAAACTGTTCGGTCTCCCGGAGGGTATTCCCTTTGCCGTGGGGAGTCTCGATCATCATGTAGCTGCAATCGGTGCCGGATTGGACAATGCAGCTCCGATGAGTGAATCCATGGGTACTGTCCTGGCCGTTCTGCAATCGACAGACAGATTCGAACCCCAGCCGGGCTGCTCCATCGGCCCGGGGGCCGGCAGTAGAACATACTACAAGCTCGCCTTCAACAACAACGGTTCTGCATCGATCGAGTGGTACCAGCGGCACTACGCTCCTGAATTGAACCTGGCCGAACTCAACGAGCGGGCCGTACAGGTGCCGATCGGCTGTGAAGGGTTATCTGCAAAACCATTTATGAATGCCTATGACGGCTTGACCGGATTCGTGCGGGCCGAACCGCAAAAAACGTACCATCACGGACACTATATCCGGGCTATTATGGAGTCGGTGGCTGCCAGTTTGAAAGAGTTAATGGATACATTAACAGGAGGTGATTATCCTCACACAATTGTCGCCACAGGCGGGGGGGCGAATAGTGATCTGTGGCTTCAGATATTATCTGATCTCACCGGTGTGGAGTTTGTAACCAGTAAAACCAAAGAGCCCGCTACTATGGGAGCAGGGATGTTTGCTGCTGTGGCAGCAGGGTGGTTCGAGGATATGAAATCGATTCCTTCCGATTTTCAGTCGGTGGAAAAGCGGTATTTGCCGGATAAAAAAAACAATGAAGTTTATCAAAATTGGCTGTCAAAAGAGATCGATTCATTGACTTGAAGTAGGTTTAATATGTTTAAGAAAATTGCACTTATTGTGCTGGTATAATATTTATGTCTAGACAGATCTTTTTAGATGCACTGCAGAGAAAACCGATTACCCGTCCTGACACCGGATCCGGGACCTCCATCGTCTCGGTAGAACTGATGGACCATCTGGGAGTATACTTCCCGGAGGCCCACACCGACAGCGAAAAGATCGCCCGGCTTGCCGAGACCGGTTGCACCGTCTACGGATTCGATGTGGTAATGCCGCTCTTTTCCGTATGGCACGATTCGGTCGCGTTGGGTTGCCCGGTCGATTGGGGTGAGCGTACCCGAATGCCGGACTGCTCCGTTCATATTTGGAAAGACGACACTGATGTAAAGTTCCCCCCGGATTTTTTAAAGCGGAAAGGGCCAAAGTCCCGTTCAATACACCCATGGAAAATCTCAAAACTGTCGCTGAAACTGCTGAACAGTATAAACAGCACGAATCATAATTGACAAAGCAGGGGATCGATACAGAAAATCAACACCGTGAGAAAATGATAAAGGAGACCTAGACATGGATATCAACAGAGATAAACTCAAATTATATGAAATTGTTGGTGAGGAGAAAGAGAAGAACCTTGAGAAAATCTACAAACAGACCAGAGAGTGGTATATATCCATTCCTGAAACACCAAACTTTATGCTCCATTTCGGTCTTGATGATTTTTTTACCACCGGTGAGACTGAGTTTTGGCTTGCAAACGAAGTAGATGCAGGCTATTGTGCGAAATTTCTGTTTGTATTCGAAGGCCAAACCTGCCCCTACCATTACCACAAGGTAAAACATGAGACGTTTTACATTCTCAAAGGGGAAGCCCGGATGGTCATTAATGGAGAAGAGACGGTAAAGCGGCAGGGGGCTCTCCTGGCCATGGCTCCGGGGACAAAACACAGTTTTACCGGTGAAGGGGGAGCGTGTTTGCTGCTGGAGATTTCAATGCCTTCGATTCCCGGGGACAGTTATTTCGATAACCATGATATTGGAAACGGTGGTGTGCTGTAGAGCGGGGGTAGCACAATCTTCATAAGTGCTGTTATGCATCAGCCGCCGGTTACGGAGGTAACGATCACCAAACCGGCCAAGGCCGTTCCCGTCCCTACCAGCTCAATAGGACGGGCCTTCTCCTTAAAGAAAAAATAGGAAAAGATAAATATCATGATGATATTGATGGCATTCCGTAGAGGATAGGCTATGGAGCCGTCCACGCTTCGCAGTCCTGTTATGAGCAAAGCGGCGCCCGATACTGAGAAAAAGCCCATATAAAGGCCGTTTAAGACCAGCCCCCACCGCTTCCTTCCGCTAATGAGCACCTCTTTTCTATGCAGAAGGATGATTCCGGTTATGACCGACATGGTAATTCCGGTATAGAGGAAAAGGGAAAACGGGCTTTCGCCGTTAAAGGATGAAACATACACCTTTGCAAAAGCATCATTGACTCCTGATAAAAATGCTGCAAAAAAGAGAAGAAGAGCAGTCTTGATATCGGGTATCGCCGACTGTCGGGTCCGTTCTTTTTTGATTCCGAAAAGAATAATAGAGACAAAGATCAGAACTACTCCGATAATCGCCTGGATACTCGGTCTCTCATGGTAGGCGATCATACTGAAGAAAAAGGGAATGAGTACGCTGAACTGGATAACTGTCCAGGAAATGTTGAGGTTAGCCTTTTCTAAGACCTGCTGATAAAAGTAGATAGCCAGAGCAAAGCAGGCCCCGATGGGCGCCCCGATCATGAGAGAAGCCTTCGAGTAAAATGGATGACCGTAGATGAGAATGTAGATGAGGGCAAAGATGATGATGGAAACCGAAAATAGAAAGGAGAGATGGATAATCGAAAATCCGTAGTGTTTTCTGATTTTATATCCGAGGCCGAATACGGCGGTAGTAGCCCCGGAAAGTGCAACGATGAATAAACCCATATGTTCTCATTTTTTACTTGATTTTATCTTTACTCAAACTATTTCCGGTACCGTTTCCAGGCATTAATAAAAGTGTATGTATTCTCCCATGCTTTATCTGTGTTTTCCCGGAGATTGTCAACAGGGGAAAGAACAAACCAGCCTCCGGTAGTGTAATGTCAACAGGATAACAGAAGAGGATTTGTATGGCGGGATGTCCCGTTGGAAAAAAGGTGTTCACAAAATTGGGTGAGTAAGGGAGCTGTTTTGCATCTCTCTGTAAGTTACTGTAGAATTCATGGTGTTTAGAATGAAAAAGTCGAGGAGAAGAGATGAAAGCCTGGATAGTAGAGCAGACCGGAACGATAACGGGAGATTCCGAACCGATTAGGAGGAAAGAGCTCCCCGACCCGGCGCCGGGAAAGGGGGAG
>CAZKZZ010000143.1:5509-7004 GCA_964557375.1 uncultured Spirochaetales bacterium
CTGTGAGCAGTTTCGAGCTACCGGTATGGATGTGCACGGAGGTTACGCTGATTATATCGTAGTCCCTGAGACGAGTGCATACCCCATCCCGGAGGAGTTCAGCGACGAAAAGGCCGTACCCCTTCTCTGTGCGGGAGCGATTGGGTACCGGTCTCTGCGCCTGACCGGAATGGGGGATGGAAAATCTCTCGGTCTTACCGGGTTCGGTGCATCGGCTCACATTGTTTTACAGACTGCCCGCCATCTCTATCCGGACAGTCCCGTGTTCGTTTTTGCCAGAAGAGAGGCTACCCGGGAGTTTGCTCTTTCTCTCGGAGCTTCCTGGGCAGGGGCTGCCGGGGATACGCCTCCGGAACTGGTAGACTGTATAATCGATACCACCCCAGCCTGGGAACCGGTGGTCCGCGCACTCGAGTGCTTAAGCCCCGGGGGGAGGCTGGTCATCAATGCCATCAGAAAGGAAGCCGGAATCCGGCCCGAGGTCGAGATCGTGCCGCTCGGTAATGCAAATCAGGCGTTTCTGGATATGAAATTCAAGGGTGGACGTGGAGCACGGGTATTACACATTCAGGATTAACCGGCTTCCGGGATCAAGGGGCAGGAAAAATTTGCAAATTCGGGGGCAAAAGCATTATGCTATTAATAGTGATAGAACATTGTTATGAGAAAAAAGTCTAAAGAAGGAGTCTGTCATGAAAACCTACCTGTATTTTACGTTGGTGCCGGAAGCACTCATTGCCTCAATGCTGCCACCGGAAAAGTTCGGTACCTATCGGGCGGTTGGGGTCGAGGAAGCGACACATGGACCGGAGATTTTCTTCCAGATTGAAGGATTGACATCCTCTAATTCGAGTTTGCCGGTCGATGATATCGAGCGGCTCTGTGTCCCTCACTCGGACGGCTCTCCAAAAAAATCCGCATACATTGCCATATACAGAGTATTGGAGTTGCTGCCTTTGGAAACGATCAAAACGATGTATTTGGTAACTAGGGATGGGCGGGTTTTGGCTATAGACCCTGTATCCGAATTACCAAAATTCGATACAAAATTTTATCTGTATCAGCAGATGTGGCCCGCGCATCCACAAATCGTCAGCACGCTGAATCCGGAAGAGTACTGCAGATTTATGACCAGTGGCGAAACAAATCTCTTTGTCCCCAAAATCTGTTTCTTTGATCTTCGTCTCGGCGGTCTTTCCAATGATCCGGAGAATGCCGATGCGGTCGATCTGCCCTACAAGGGAATCGAGCATTTGAGAAACTGCCTTTTACAGATTGATGACAGAACGACAAAGAAGACAAAGACGGCAGACAGAATCCATCCTCCCTGGTTTCCATACCGATCGATAAAAAACGGTGCATTTTTAGGGAACAAAGAGAGGATCCTCTACTATCCTTTTCCCAACAAGCAGGAGCTTCAAACGAAGCACTATCAGTGGTGGCGTTCAGCATCGCTTTAATAGGAACCCGGCTTCCTGTGAGCCTTTGCGCCACG
>CAZKZZ010000143.1:7104-9634 GCA_964557375.1 uncultured Spirochaetales bacterium
CCGGTTACGGCATCCACCTTACTGCCGTTGCCTGCCCAGAGCAGTTGCGCGATCTGGTCGCGAGTGAGCGTTGTCTCACTGAATGATCGAATGCATTCTCTCGCGAAAATTGATTCAGCAAGAGACATGCCGCCGGAGGTATCCGGATCTGGAAGAGTAATTGTACGATTTCCGTCGCCCTGCGCGTACCCGAGATAGTTTGAAGCTGCAAAAAGGCATAAAACCAAAAGTGCTGACTTGTAATGTATCATCTTCATGAGAGTCTCCTTTTTTATCTTCCATAGACCGGCCGGTTTTTTTCGCATATGACCCACTTGCCTTCCCAGCTCAGGTTCTGCAGCATGTCCTCTTCGAGCTGCTCCGGACTGTTGTTCGTTCCTGAAAGATGGCAGAAATAGACTAAAGAGGGTGAAATCGGTTCAAAAAGCTCCATTTGGGGTGAGGGGGTGCGGAATGAGTTCAGCAAGGATATGGCATCGAGATTTGAAAGGTGCCCATGTGATGAGAGTATCCTTTTTTTCAAATAGTACGGATATGGACCGTTTTTGAGCATTTCGATATTATGATTTGCTTCGAGAAAGAGGATATCGCTTTTTCGTGCAAAAACCTTCATTTCTTCGGTAACAACGCCGGTATCGGTGATTATAGTAAACCGTGTCCCGCCGAAGATGAAGGTGTAACTTACGGAAGCGGGTGCATCGTGCGAAGTGGAAAAAGGTACTATTTGTAGAGCTTGTAGAGCATCAAAACCTGTCACTCCCCTTTCTGCTATTTCACTTCCGCTTATGATGGGAATATCAAGCCGTTTTGCCAGGATGGAGGCTCCTTTTGTGTGGTCGGTGTGATTGTGGGTAAGGAAAATGCAGCGAATATTATTATGGTCAAATCCGAAATCAGATGCCCGGCGAAGCAGTTCCCTGCCGCTGAATCCGGCGTCTATGAGAAACGAAAAGTCTCCGTTCTCGAAGATGTAGGAATTCCCCGAGGAACCGCTTCCGAGCACAGCATAACGAACCACTGAGAAATTATTGGAACTTGTCCATGGCTTCCATCACTTTTGGATTGTTCATATACTCCATTAGAACGGCCATAGCACTACTGAAACTTTCAATCGTTTCAGCATATTCTTCCATTATAGCGGCCAGTTCTTCAGGATGATTGGTCTCATCGATGTCAGGGTATTTTTCATCCATTTCATCCATTTTTGGTTCGAGGGGTTCGATTGCCTTATGATACTTCTCAATGGCAGCAATTACCTCGTCGGCATTCTCGGCATTGTTCAGATCTTCAGCAAACGTATCCATCAATTCCATTACCTCGCGGAGTAATGATTTGAAGTCTTCGTATTCTTGTGCAAAGACGGTTCCTCCCGCAAGGAGAAGTATTATTCCTATCAACATAAGCTTCTTCATGGCAAAACACTCCTTTTTGAACAATAATTTCTATAAGAAACACTATAACAGATTAATATCGGATGTAACAGGGTATGTGAAGATTGATCTCGTTGCGTCATTAAAGAATATCGCCACCGATGAATTCTTCGGGCGCAATTGTGTCGTCGAAAATAATGGATCGAGATGGACGGTTTCCGTCATGTTTCCGGGTACGGGTAAGTACGAATTGTGGCTCTTCGGAAAACCGGTAACCGATACAGGAGAATCCTACTACGGATTGGCTCGATGGATGTTCGATGCGGTTGCCTCGGATACCGGCAGACGTTCTCCCTTATTTGAGCGGCATGGACTCGAACAAGTGACCAGTGGGGAGTATATTCTCTCTCTTTACGGCAAACCTAAGGACAGCTCAGATAAATCCCATTTTCTTGCTGAATGGCGGTTCCAGGCGTCTGTGCCCGAAGGATACACTTCCTATTCTTTTCTCAAAAAATTAGGAATTGAAGTGATGAAACAGCCGGAGATGGCCGGGATCTCCGAGGCGAAGATCCGGTTGTCCGCACCTAAAGATGTTAAACTGAGCTGTAACCTCATGGATGAGAGAACAGGAGAACCTGTCAAACAGGCCGCTGTCGGAGAAACCGAAGACGGGCATCTGGTATACATCCTTTTTCCCCAATCAGGAGAGTACTCTCTTCTCCTTTCAGGAACACCCGCGTCTAATACCAGCGGGCAGGGCTATCCACTCGCCCGGTGGGAATTCCAGGCCTCCGTAACCGAAGAGAAGCTCATTAGAACGATCAATGATAAAAATATGAGGATTGTAAGTTTCACATCGATTGAAGAAGCGGAAGAATCGGAGAGGCCGGACAATAATCTGGGTAAAGTAACATACTACAAAGGTACGCTCGCCGCGGACTTGGATCTCCGGCTTACCTATACGGAACTTTCGATACCAAAAGGAGATTCCATTCTTTTCAACCAGTCCGGCATTATAATCAATGAACTGTATTATACACCGCGAACTGGAAAAATCCATCGGATCGGGGAAGACAAACTAACCATCCCGGCGGGCTCGACCTATCGGGTCTTATGGGACAATATTACCTCGATCGGTGTAAACGGGACTGGTACCG
>CAZKZZ010000144.1:0-9624 GCA_964557375.1 uncultured Spirochaetales bacterium
GATATGTATTTTTTAGACCGTGCAAGAGAACGGGAGAAAGAGATTTTAGAGCTCGAATCCGCAGATTCTCAGTTCGAATTATTTGATACTATGTCCGAGCAGCTCCAGACAGCCCTTCTCCGGGACGCTCTTACTGAACAAGAACAATTCACAGAAGAACTCGACCAGCTTGCTATGAGCTGGAAAAACGGAGATACTGAATCCATGGCACGACTTTTGGAGATCGACAAAGAAAGAGCAGAAGATCTCTCAGAAGAACAAAAAGAACTCAATGAATTATTACTGTATAGGAGAAATCGGGAAATGGCAGAAAAGATAGACAAATTCATTTCTGAGAGTAAAACACTTTTTGTTGTCGTCGGTGCTGGACATCTTGTCGGCCCAAAGAGTATTGTCGAATATCTGGAAAAGAGAGGGTATGCATGTGAGCAATTCGAATAGACCGAATATTGTATTCATCCTCATTGATGATATGGGATGGAAGGATGTAAGCTGCTACGGAAGTGATTTTTACGAGACCCCAAACATCGATCGGCTTTTTAAAGAAGGGATGCAGTTTACGGACGCCTATGCAGCGGCTCCGGTGTGTTCTCCGACGCGGGCGAGTATTCTCACGGGAAAGTATCCGGCTAATGTGGGGATTACGGATTATATCGGAGGAGAATCCCACACCGGGGTCGTTTTCGATGCTCCCTATGTGGACCATTTGCCCCATTCGGAAAAATCCCTTGCCGCAGCTCTCCATGAGGGGGAATATCATACCTGGCACGTGGGTAAATGGCATCTCGGAGGTGACCCGTATCTTCCTCAAAATCACGGCTTCGATGTGAATATCGGAGGCTGTCACTGGGGCAAGCCTGATAATGGGTATTTCAGCCCCTGGGGGATCGAGACTCTTCCTGAAGGAAAGAAGGGCGACTATTTGACGGATAGACTCACTGAAGAAGCAATTCGTCTCATCAAGGAAAAACAGGATGACAGTCCGTTTTTTTTAAATCTTTGGTACTATACGGTCCACGTTCCCATACAGGCAAAACCTGAGTATATCGAAAAGTATAAAAAGAAAGCCCGAAAGATGGGCCTGGACAAAATCAGGACGTTTGAAGTGGGTGAGAACTTTCCCACTGAAGCCCACCGGCATATGAGGATTCTCCGGCGGATTATTCAATCAGACCCGATTTATGCCGCCATGATTGAAATCCTCGACGAAAACATCGGCCGTCTCCTGCAGGCGCTCGAAGAAACCGGAGAGCTGGAAAACACACTGCTTATATTTACTTCGGATAACGGTGGCCTTGCCACAGCAGAAGGGTCTCCTACCTGTAATGCTCCCCTTTCTCAGGGAAAGGGATGGATGTATGACGGAGGGGTTAGAGAACCGCTCATTGTCCGGTGGCCTGGGGTTGTCAGTGCCGGTTCCTCATGCAGCGTTCCGGTGACCAGCCCCGACTTTTACCCGACCCTGCTCGAGGCGGCGGGGCTTCCTCCTGCAGAAGAACAGCACACGGATGGTGTAAGCTTCATGTCTCTTTTAAGGGGCGGGAGCTCACTCGAGCGGGAAGCAATCTTTTGGCACTATCCCCATTACGGAAATCAGGGCGGCACGCCCGGAAGTTCAATTCGGATGGGTGACTATAAGCTTATCGAATTCTACGAAGACGGTAGACTCGAGCTGTACAATATAAAAAACGATATCGGAGAAGAGCATAATCTCGTATCGACACATCCCGAGATCACGGCAAACATGCACACCATGCTCGAACAGTGGAGGGAGAAAAGCGGCGCTGTCCTTCCTCAGCCGAATCCGGAATGGAACGAACTGGAATAATAAGTGGACTTCTAAAAACTGCAGTTTTACACGGCTATTATAAACTCAGTGCCGTTGTTGCTGCGTACTTCTATTGTACCATTTATCTGATCGATAAGGCTGTTGATAAGCATAAATCCGAATGTGTTTGCCCGATGGATGTCTATCTGTGAAGGCAGACCGGTTCCGTTGTCCTTTACGGTAATGAGGTTTGTGTTGCCTTCGGTTTTTTTCAGTACAATTTCTATTGTTCCATTATTACTGTCGGGGAAAGCATATTTCAAGGCATTGGTAATAAGTTCATTAATAATGATTCCAACCGGAATGACCGTTTTTACATCAATTGTTATCGGTTCGAGGTGCTCCTCGATCTGAACTCCTTTTCGGCTGTATGTGTAGGCTAAATCTGAGATGAGATTGTGCAGGTATGATTTCGCATCGATAGAGCTGTAGGTACCGGACCGGTACAGTTTGTCATATATTATGAGCATGCTCTTGATGCGGTTTTTCGCTTCTAATAGTGAGTTTTCCGCGTCAGAATTTTCCACGGTTTGGGCTTGAAGAGAGAGTATACTGGAGATGATAGTCATGTTGTTCTTTATCCGGTGGTGGACTTCCTGGAGAAGCAGATCTTTCTCTTTGATGAGTTCATGGATTTTCTCTTCATTCTTTATTCTGTCCGTTACATCACGAGAGAGACAGAGGACCCCTTCGGGCACCGGATATACACTTACTTCAAACCATCCTTTTCTCCCGTCGGAGAAGAGAAATTGATCGACGACAACACCCGGCTTTCCTGTCTCGATAACTTCTTCGAATTTATGAAAAAACGAAGTGTTTTCTATCCCCGGGAATAGGTCGGTCAATGTATTCCCAAGGAGCCGTTCTTTCGGAATTCCGGTAAACCGGGCCGCTGCTTCATTAACAATAAGGTGGCGCCATTCGGTATCCAGTACATAAACACTATCACTGATCGATTCGAGAAGCTCTCGATACTGCTTTTCGCTTCTTTTGAGCTCGAGTTCAATATTTCGTCTATCTGTTATGTCGGTAAAGAGACAGTCAATACGATCGGGATTCCCTTTATCATCCTCTATGAGTCTGGCTTTATCGAGGACCCACCTAACATTACCGTCAGGCCTGATAATTCTATAGATCCATTCCCCTTCTTTTTTCTCGAAAATCTCTCTCCCGCTCTTTTCTACAATCGAGATGTCATCGGGGTGTACCATTTTGACGTAGAGGGAGGGGTCTGCATAAAATGCCTCTTTCGGCATGCCGAATATCGTCTCGATTGCATCGTTTGTAAGCAGTAATTCAAATGTTTCGGCATCTACGCTGTAAATTGCATCATAGAGCCTTCCCAGTATGTCGGCGAAAAGACGTTCGCGTCTCTCTACGAGACGTTCCATTCGTTTCCGTTCGGTGATATCTTTTGTATTGAGCACAGTAAGAATAGTCGAGTCTTTTATCACCTTTTCGGTGACAGTTGACTCGAGCCATCTATATTTACCCCATTTATTCTTTTGACGGTACCGGTAGATTATCGTATCGGTGTTTCTCGCCCCGATCCGCTTTTTAATTGTGGATGCAATACGTTCACGATCATCGGGATGGATAAGGCCCAAATGGTTATAAGAAAGGAACTCCTGCGGTGTGTAGCCTAAAATCTTTTCCACTGCCGGGCTGATGAGTTTGATTGTTTCGTTTTCAAATAGGGTGACCAAATCAGAGGAGTTCTCGGCGAGCAGTCTATACTTTTCCTCGCTCTCCTTAGTCCTCATTTGGGCTTGAAACAGTTCAAAGGCCATCTCAACGGAAGAGAGCAGAACAAAATCTCCGCTGTTTTTTAATATGTATCCGTATCGGGTGATGTTCTTGACTTTTTCGACCATCTGCTGCTCGGCATGGGAGGTGAGGAACACAATTGGTACTTCCTTGGAAGATAGAATCTGCTCAGCTGCCTCCGTCCCGTCAATCCCTTTTCCCAGATCGATGTCCATCAAAACAAGATCAATATGATTGTCCCGATGATCAGCAGCAAGGGAGACGGCATCTTCTCCGGAATGAACGGTAATGACATTGTACCCGCTTCGTTCCAGTACACGTCTTTCTGTTTTAGCAGTGATGAGCTCATCCTCTACTAAGAGGATTGTTTTGTTCACAGCGGACATTACCCTATCTTAGTGCCTCAAAGATTGTTATTCCGAAAATCCTGGTCACTATAACGGAGACACAATATATAGATATATATCATATTTTTGGCTTTTTTGTGTAGTGTGCTTCTTGCAAAAATCGGTTATTTTTGCAAGAAGCATGCGAACTATGTTCGTATGAAGTTTTTGGTCTTCCCGAATAAATAATCTATTATATTACAATAAAGTACCAAAAACTTCACTTAACATTAAGGTAGCTCTTTCAAAATTAGTCTTAATTTTGAAAGAGCGTTTTCTACTATCTTGTTCGCCGTATTCATTTTTTCAATTGCTGATGTGTCAAAACAGTATATCTAGATATTTGTATCGATAAAGAAGCTATCGCTCATTCATTTCTTCCCTCGAGAATTTACGATTGCTTTTAGCATATGATAAGCGTTTCATCAGTGTGGAGTAATCATTCGAACGGTCGGATTCTACAAACCGGGACAGCCAGTTCCTAAAGGCCTGGTTCAGAGTTGTGTTCTGGCTTCGGGCTTTTCTTCGTGCCCGCTCTATAAGTGACTCTTCTGCACTCAGGGTAATATTCTTTTTCATCCTTATACTCCGTACTTTGTGTACACAATTATAGTGCACACTGCTTTTTGTTTAATACAAAAACAGAAGATTGTCAAAATCATTGGAATACAGCTCCTGTTCAAATTTAACAAAAATGTGTGGAAATTCAGCAGAAGTTGATTTATTGTTATAGCGGTCGGAGGTGAGTGTCATGCTTAAAAAATCTTGTTATTGGATCATTGTAATCATCATATTTGTATTTGCAGGCTGCATGTCGGGTCCCGAGCAGGATTCCCAGAAAACTACTGCATCGAAGACGGCTACCACCACTGCAATGACCGGTGTTGAAAAGGCGGGTGGTGAAAAAGAACCTGCGACTGGCCTCCCGGCCGGCGTACTTACCGAAGAGCAGCGGGAAGAGATGCGGCATGCTTTTCTCAGAATGGACAGCCACGCTTTGGCGGCCCCTCCGTCCAGAGAAACATCCATTGAAACACTTGCTCGATATCTTACTAAACCGGCCAAAAATGATTTTGAACGGGCCCGAGCACTATATTCCTGGATTGCCCACAATATCGACTATGATACCGAATCCTACTTCGGGGGCGGTGATGCGGTGACTACTTCCGGTGATTTGTTGAGACACAGGAAGAGTGTCTGTCAGGGTTATGCAAATTTGTTTGCGGCCCTTGCAGAAGTAGTCGGCCTCGAGGCGCACGTAATAAGCGGATATGCAAAGGGATACGGCTATTCTGTCCGGAGAACACTCGACTTCAGCAGAACGGACCACGCCTGGAACGCGGTAAAGATTGGCGGAAAGTACTATTTACTCGACTGCACCTGGGGTGCGGGCTATGTCGATGACAACAGGCAATTTATCCGCCGATACGAAGATTTTTATTTTTTGACTCCTCCCGATCAATTCATTTACCAGCATTTACCTGAAGACCCGAAGTGGCAATTACTCCGACAGCTGGTAACAAAGCAGGAATATGAGAAGATGGCGAATCTTCGTCCCACTTTTTTCAAGCATAATTTGGTACTCGAGAGCCATACCGATGCAAGAATCGTAGCTGATGAAAAGGTGACCATTGAACTAAACTGCCCCTTTAACACTCTCCTTACATACAATCTGGAAAAGGACAATACGGCCCTTCCCGATACGCTGGGTTTCATACAGAGGAGAGACGAGACGGTTACCATAGATGTTGTGTTTCCGAGTACAGGAAGCTATACGCTTCTAATATATGCTAAAGAAGAAGGGGATGAAGGAAACTATTTCTTTGCATTTGATTACACCATTGATGTATTAAAAGCTGCTTCCGAGAGCACCGGCTTCCCCCGTGCCTATACTACCTTTTACAAACATTGTTATCTCTTCTCTCCGCTCGAAGGAACACTCGAGGCAGGGCAGACCTATAACTTCAAGATTTCGGCCGAAACTGCTAAGGATGCAGCCCTCGTAATAGATGAGGAGTGGGTTTTTCTCGACAAAAAGGGGGATATCTTTTCCAAACGGATAACCATACCCGAAGGTAAGGAAGCCGGAATCTATGCCAAATTTCCCGGTCAAACGAACTACAGCGGACTGATCAGCTTCATAATTACCCGATAACGGATCCTCTCTGCGTTAAACAGGTATTACCGTTAAAAAAAGGAACGAGAGGTTTCGTTTGAGCGCCGGGTGGAACGGCCGCACATCAGCCATTATCTCGGGCCAATTCAATAATCTCTTGTGCTGTTTCGTCCCACATCCCGGTTTTGTACCATTCCGCCATGGTCTCGAGAAACCGGCGGTAGAGGAGCGCGAATTGTTTTGCCGCTTCTTTATCGTTTTGCTTTTTTTGATACAGTTCCATCAGTTCGGGGTTTTCTTTTTTCCAGCTGTTTTTCATCTCATCAACTTTAGCAGGGGCTTCGATCCAGCGGACTATTTCATTTCCTTCCCCGTCCCAAAGCGAGACTGCGGGAATGTGATCATCACCGTCCCTCTCATAGTACTCTTTGATATCCTCATGTTCTGATCCTCTGAATACCCGAAATGGTATTTCAGCACCCGCAAAGAGGCTGGTTAACAGGGGCATATTACATGCCCAGTCTCCGCACCAGTCTTCGGTCAGCGAGGTAGCACGTACAGGCTGCGCGTGTCTTTTTTCAAGAAATTTAAAGGTAAAAACCTTTACAGGAGTAGTGAAAAGTTATAGAATTTGAACTGATCCCTGAGGGGATCCATAAAGTAAAAAAAGCTGCACTTTCTATTTGTTTAACAGCCTGTCACCTCCTCGTTTGTTGCACTCAAACTCGGTGGGTCTATCAATTCACCGGGATAGTGGAGGTACAATATGAAACGCGTGCTGTTACTATTCGTTATCATTCTTAGTATCCTTCCTGCTGTATACGCCCAAGATGACAGCATCCTCACGGTAAGCACGAGGCCGTACGGTTCTCTGCCGCTCGGGTCGAGTTCCAGCTTATTCACATTCGGCGGCGGGGTAGAGGCATCCGCTACGTTTATCCCCGGATTATTCAAATATTTCGGATTTGATGCCGGGGTCAATCTGAAAATGCTCCCGATAACATCGGCCGACGGAATGTGGAACATTGCAGGATTCGGAGGCATTGCGGGCCGCGTTCCCTTAGGCGACCGATTTGCCCTCCTGGCCCAGGGGAATGTGGGCTACTACTACTGGAACGGCATTGATTGGGACGCAACGGGTGTAAACGGCGGTGGATTGATGATCAATGCAGGAGCCGGTGCCGTATTCCGCATTGTAGGGCCATTCTCGCTGGGGGTAGGCGCTTCTTTTGATTATTACGCGGACCTCTACAACGGGTTACGATTCGATGTGGCCTTTCAGTTGGATTTCCCCTTAGCAGGAGGAGGGGAGCGGCCGGTACGGGTGAAAACCGAACCGAAACAAAAACCGGAACCGCTTAAGGGCAAAGGTGAAGGGGTAGAGCTCGAGAATATCCGTCTCTTTACACTTTTCCCCGTTCTCTACAAATGCTACGACACAAATCCCGTCGGTACGGCTGTCATTAAAAACTTTGATTCTAAAGCTGCTGAAGACGTACAGCTCCACTTTTTTGTAGAACGGTATATGGACAATCCCATGGAAATCACAGCGCCTTTCGATCTCGGTCCGAGCGAACAAAAGGAGATCGAATTTTTTGGTCTTTTTACTGAAGATGTGCTGGACATTACGGAAGGGACCAAAGCCTCGGCAAAAATAACGCTCTCCTACGCCATGGGCAACAGGGAGTATTCCTATGATTACACACCAGTGCTGGAGTTCCACAACCGCAACGCTTTGACCTGGGATGACGACAGGAAAATCGCCTCGTTCGTAACGGCGAAAGACCCCGAGGTGCTCTCTTTTGCGAAACAGATCGTAAGCTGGATCCAGGAGGTAAAAAATCCGGCAGTGGATGAAAATCTGCAGAAAGGAATAGCGCTGTTCGAAGCGGTACGAAAGTACGGGATCAACTACGAAATCGATCCGACCACACCATTCATGGAGTTCTCGGAAAATGAAACAGCTATAGACTTTCTCCAGTTCCCCCGTCAGACCTTTCTGTTTACAAACGGTGACTGTGACGACCTCACTGCCCTGTATACGTCTCTGCTAGAGGCAGTCGGAGTGGAGACGGCAATAATCACCATTCCCGGGCATATTTACGCGGCATTTACCCTCAGCAGTACTGCCGAGGAGGCCCGGCGGGCGTTCAGTAGTCCGGATGAGCTTATTTTCATTGAAGATAAGGTGTGGGTCCCGGTTGAAATTACCTTGTTTCAAAACAGTTTCGAGAAAGCGTGGCAGGAGGGGGCCAAAGAGTGGCGGGAAAATGAATCCAGAGAGCAGGCGCGACTGTATCCCACCCGTAAATCGTGGGAACTGTATCAGGCGGTGGGGTTTAGAGAAGAGACCGCGCCTGTAACACTCCCCAATCGCAGTGCCGTCACATCGGCTTTCAACCAAGCACTTACCAGACATCTCGAACAGGAAATATATCCCCAGGTGGCCCGTTTACAAAACAAAATGGCCGGGAGCAAGACTCCGTATATATATAAAAACAAGCTTGCAGTACTCTACGCCCGGAACGGAATGTACGAGCATGCCATGAAAAACTTAGAAGAAATAGCCGACACCCGTGATTATTCCCCCGCGCTGATCAATTTGGGAAATATCTACTTTTTAAAGAATAATTATAAAAAAGCTCTCGACTACTACCAGCGGGTGGTAAACCGTGACAATAGTAATAAAACCGCTCTCTTAGGTGTTGCCCGCTGCCATCATGAACTCGAAAACTACGGGTTTGTCGGAACAACGTATGACAAACTGAAAATCGTAGACCCCGATCTTGCAACCCGGTTCGCCTATCTGGATCTCAAAGGCGCTGAGGCGGGGAGGGCCGCTTCGGCTGCGGGAGTAGAGAACATCGTGGTATGGGAGGAGGAAGAATGATGAAAAAAATAGCGATTGTTTTTCTGGTGTGCATTGCTTTTGCTTCCCTTTTAACCTGCAATATCGATTCTACATATACCGACGCGATGTGGCATTATGAACTCGATCTTACCGTCAAAGGGGACGGCGATGTATCTATCTCGCCCGATAAACAGTATTACGCCTCCGGCGATGAGGTCAAACTGTCCGCCGACCCCGATTCGGGGTGTGTGTTTACAGGATGGTCGGGCGATGCTTCCGGGAATGAAGACGAGGCTAAAATCACTATAAATGCAGATGCAGCAGTAACTGCTACATTCGAAGAGATCGACCATAATGTTAAGGTGTATTACAGTGCCGAATCCTGGGAGGACTCTGGTGATTATTATTATGAAATCGATTATCAGCTTTCCAATGAGGGGAACGTTGATGTCACCGTCCTTGAGGGAAATTACTGGCTGTATGATGAGGATGATGGACTACTCACTATAGTTGATGATACAACTGACCTTGTCTTACCTATCGATATCGCAGTCGGTGAAGAAACTCTATATTACAATCTGGACGGGGAAACTCTGGTAAGCAAACCTGCCTCTATCGAAATAGAACTGGACTACAGAGATGAGTTTGGAGAGGAGTTTTCGATAACGTATTACGG